>DATHJK010000375.1:0-10339 GCA_035316225.1 Pyrinomonadaceae bacterium | reverse complement strand
GGATGGGCTGCTATCTCGAAGGCTTTCACAGAACTGCCGCAATCAACCGAGCAGATTCTGCACCCTGCGAAATATTTCGCGCACGAAGCTCCTGTGAAAATCAGTCTGAGGGATATCGCCTCGCAGTTGGGGGCGGATTGGAAGCGCATTGATTCGGATGTGAACGGCGAGTGGGGCTACTACGAAATATTGAGAGAGTATCTGAGGTCAGGCACTGAAGCGGATCACGCGGCTGAAGGCTGGGGCGGCGACCGCTACAATGTTTACGAGAACCAGCGAACGGGCGGCATAGTCATCGCTCAGATGAGCGCCTGGGATTCCGAAGCGGATGCCATAGAGTTTTACAACGCCTATGCGAAGCGAACCATTGCTCGTTATCCAAACTCTACGGAGACGAATGGCTCAAGACCGGAAGATACGTCGCGCGTGTGGCAGACGAATGAAGGCGCGGTCGTAATGGAGCGACGCGGGCAGCGCGTAATGATTCTCGAAGGCGTTCCGTCAAACGTAAATCGAAATGCAGTGATGAAAATGCTCTGGCAATAGTACTTATTCTTCTCCGGCTTCAGTAAGCAATTGTTGTCGCACACCTGTCTTTAGGTAAAAGCCTGTCTTCTCCAATTTATCGTAGTACGGCTTAACTTTCGCGATTGCGCCAGCCTCTTTCAGCATGTTCAAAAGGTTTGCTGTTCTTACTACTGTAATCTGCATCGCTGAAGCTCTCTTGAAACCTTTCTGCTCATCAATCAGCACATGAGAATGTTTGTAATCAGCCTGAGCGATAGCTGCTGCTTCGCCCTCATCTAAATCCGCCTTTAAATAATCTTTCACAAGTTCATCCACTTCATGACAGTCAACGAAGAAGCCTGACATCTCACCGAGCAGTTTACGCAAACGCCGCTTACCTTTGTGTGGAGCTTTGTAAGCTTCTCGTTTGACTTCAGGCGGAATAAGAATTTGCTTGAACAAATAGGGCAATAATTCTGCAACTTCCAGTTCAGCTAATCGGGTCAGAAGGGTATTGTCCGTGACAGCAGATCGGCAGACCGCGCCGCTTAGAGCGTCGAGCCATTATTTTTTATCTTCGAGTAGTTCGCTAAGAGCAACTAGGCCAAGAGCAATGCCAGCAATCCAGCCAAGCGCGGTTAAACTTTCCTTCCATTGTTTTTGTTTGCGTGTTTGTTCGAGTGCATTCATGAGTGAAGTTTCATGTGCTGTGGGATTAAGGCGGTCAAAGTAAACAATCTGATTTTGGGGTATACCCTGAAGCGGAACACCCTGCTCTACTAATGCAATAATCGGCTTCTGTGCCTGAGCCGCAGCTTGCAATTCAAGATTGACAAGATTGACCAATTCTAGCGGAGCAGTCTTAGTCATTAACGCAATAATAACATCACTATCCTTAATCTTTTTCTGAGTGTCACCAAAGAGTCTATCATGTGGCCTCAGCGTGCGGTCGGGTAATAGAATCGAAATATCATAGGCAGCCGCAACTGCGCGCAATCGTGCCGCAATGGGGGCATCCCATTGCGCAACTGCATAGCTCAGAAAAACATTCATGCCGTAATTCTACTCTCCGCTAACTTGAAAAGGAATCTCTAAACATCTAGCAGAAATGTGGATACAACAGAAAAGTTGGCGATATATTCCGCTGTTATAGTGAGCGCATTGTTTGTCTTAAATCCCTGTCCTGTGATATTTTGGGGCATCTTAAGGCTATAAATTTATTGAAGACGGCTGATAGCGAAGTGCTCGCGTAAAGTGCGATGCTGCAAGCAGAGGCCGGTCTGAAGTCAAGATGAAGTCTGAACAACGACCGGCTTCAAAGAGTTCCGGTGGACGCCTGCGCCGATTGACCGATGAGCTTGGACGATTAGAGGCCAAGCTAAGACGTGGCGGCGGCGCAGAGCGCGTTGAGCGGCAGCACGATCAGGGAAAGCTGACGGCGCGCGAGCGCATCGAACTGCTCCTTGACAAAGAGAGTTGCATGCAGGAGATAGGTCTGCTTGTGGCTTACGATCAGTATGACGGCGCTGCGCCTGCTGCGGGTGTTGTCACCGTGCTCGGCAGAGTGGGCGGGCGCGAAGTCGTAGTCGTGGCGAACGATGCTACCGTGAAGGCTGGCTCGTGGTGGCCTGAGACGATCAGGAAAATCCTGCGGGCGCAGGAGATCGCTATGCGCTCGCACGTTCCGATTATCTATCTGGTTGATTCGGCTGGCGTGAACCTGCCCTTTCAGGGTGGAGTTTTCCCGGGGCAGTACGGCGCGGCGCGAATCTTCTATTACAACTCGATTATGCGCCGCTACCTGAAGATTCCGCAGATAGCGGCGGTGATGGGTCCGTGCATTGCGGGGGGCGCATACCTTCCGGCTCTCTCTGACATCATCATCATGGTCGAGGGCACTTCGTTCATGGGTTTGGGCGGCGAGAATCTGGTCAAGGGAGCTACTGGGCAGACGATTGATAATGAGAGCCTGGGTGGGGCGCGCACGCACAACGCCGTTTCCGGCGTCGCGCATTACCGCGTTGCTGACGATAAAGCTTGCCTGGCGAAGATAAGGGAGTTCGTTTCAGAACTTCCGGTCAAAGCACCGAGCGTCGTCTCTATAGCGGAAAGCGTGGACGCGGCGCGCCCTTTGTCAGACCTCTACGACCTGTTACCGGAAAACCACCGCCAGCCTTACGACATGCGCGACGTGCTGGCCTGCATTCTGGATGAAGGCCGCATGGACGAGTTTCAAGCGGACTACGCGCGCGAGATGATAACCGGACACGCGCACGTTCGCGGGATTCCTGTCGGCGTGATTGCCAACAGTCGAGGCATGATTCGAGAGAGTGGCAAGCCCCCGCGATTCGGCGGAATCGTTTATGCTGAATCGGCTGAAAAGGTGGCCTATTTTATTGAAACCTGCAATCGTCACCGAACGCCGCTTCTGTTCGTACAGGATGTGTCGGGATTCATGGTCGGCCCGGAGGCGGAGCATTCGGGAATCATACGCGCGGGCGCTCGCTTCGTAGAAGCTATGGCGACGGCTTTCGTTCCTAAAATTGTTCTGACCATCAATCACGCTTCGGGCGCTGGCTACTACGCTATGGCTGGGCAGGGCTTCGATCCTGATTTTATTTTCAGTTGGCCCACGGGGCGCATGGGCGTGATGGAAGGCGAATCGGCTGTGCAGGCAGTGTACGGCACTCAGCTTGAGAAGTTGAAAAGGGAAGGGAAAGAGCCTGACGAGCAGCTTTTGGGGGAGATGGAGCGCGTGCGCGCCAGTTACGAGCAGCAGTTGGATGCAAAGTTCGCGGCAGCGCGCGGCTTCGTTGATGCAGTGATAGCGCCGGAGCAGACGCGCGATGCAATCGAATTGTCGCTGCGCGCCGCGCTCAACTACGGCGGCCCGCACCTGGGGCCGTTCGTGTTGCCAGCTTCGCTCTTCTAATTTTTACTTGTGCGGGCAAGTCTCACCGAAGTCTCGCCCACACAGGCTATGCGTTCAAGGGGGGGCGATTCGAGTAGAATCTTCTGGAATATTGTTTCAGCGGTTACTGCTTAAAATTTCAGGGCAGTTTCCGTCATCTTTAACCTTGCGCGCAATACGAGTTTTCATTTGAAACATGCGCGATACAACATAGGAGGAAAAACAGTGAGTTATAACAGAACTGGCTGGTTCACAATGTTGTTTGTGTTCGTCGTCATCTCGATTCTGGTCGGCGCGGGTCTGGTTGTATCAGCGCAGGAAGAGACCACGCGCGGCAGCTCTATGACCTCGAACGCAACTACGACAACAAATACTTCCACACACCGTCGCTCGCGTCGCGGTTCTAGCCGTAACGCTAATATGACAAATACCAGCACCATGTCGAACGAGAACACGGGCGGCACGATGCAGGAGAACACAAGCGGGGGCGGCGAGATAACAACGACCGGGACCATGAGCACGGGTCACCGTCGTCGCGGTCGTCGCGGTCGTCGCCACAGTCGGGCAGCAGCCAGCGCGATGGCGAACGCTAACGCTGCAATGATGACCGGCTCTGCGGAAGGCGGAGAGCAGACAGACCTCTCCGGCACTTACACCGGCACTTTCAACTGTAGTGATGCGGGCGCAAACGGCGACGGCACACTCACTATTAGCGGCAACACGTTCACATGGACTAGCGGATCCGACACTAAATCCGGGCGCATTACAGCAGTGACTACGCGCGGCTACACGGGTATTGCGATGCAATTCGGCGAGGCCACCGCACCGGCACCGGGCCAGACCTCGACGCCGCCAATGATCATCTCCATGCGCGCCAAGAAGATGGGCGACAGGCTCATGCTCATGACCGTTCCGGGCGCTGGGCATGCCTGCTCGTTTACTCCTTCGGGCGGCGCGAGCAGTGGCGGCGGGCACAGAAGACATAGCCGTCGCCATCGTAGCAGCAGGCATATGAACAACATGGGCGGCAACATGAACTCGAATACAACGCCGCCGGGAGGTATGCTGTAAAAGGCAGCAGATGATTGCGGGCGATAATCAGTTAAGATGATTGTCGCTCAAAGGAAACGGCGCGGGCGGCACGCTCCTTCAAACAAGGGATGCGCCGCCCGCGTACTGCATTTATTGAAGTAGTCAGTAGCTAACATACCGGTTGAGCAGTTTTCAGGTAAAGTTTATCTCTCAACCTTGAGCGCTTGGAAAATCTACTGGCTACTGTCTACTGACTTCTGCTTTTATGATTATTAGAATAGCAAGCGGGCAAGGTTTCTGGGGGGACTTGTTGGATGCGCCTGTGCGACAGGTCGAAGGCGGCCCCGTCGATTATTTGATGCTCGACTATCTGGCCGAGGTCACTATGTCAATTATGCAGAAGCAGCGCGCGCGCGACCCCCTCGCAGGTTACGCGCGCGACTTCGTGCCTCTGATGAAGCAGATTCTTCCAGCATGTGTCGAGCGCGACATTAAAGTCACAGCCAATGCGGGCGGCGTCAACGTGCGCGGCTGCGCGGACGCCGTGCGAGATGTTGCGCGAGAACTGAACCTTTCAGGGAGATTCAAAATCGGCATAGTCACGGGCGATGATATTTTAGAGAGAATTGACGATCTGCTTGGGCGCGGAATTGAATTAAGGAACATGGACACAGGAGAGCCGCTCTCGACCGTGCGCGAACGTATTCAGAGCGCGAACGCTTATCTTGGCGCGTGGCCTATGGTCGAAGCTCTGGGGCAGGGAGCGCAGGTCGTAATCACAGGCCGGGCTACGGACACAGGATTGACGCTCGCGCCGATCATACACGAGTTCGGCTGGAGAGCAGATGAGTGGGATAAGCTCTCGGCGGGCACAATCGCAGGGCATATCATAGAATGCGGCGCGCAGTGCTCTGGCGGAAATTGCCAGTACGAATGGCGCAGCATCCCCAACCTTGCCGATGTTGGATTCCCGATTGTCGAAGCGTCGCCGGACGGCACTTTCATCGTCACGAAGCATGAAGGCACGGGCGGTCGCGTGAGCGTGCAGACCGTTAAAGAGCAGTTGCTTTACGAGATGGGCGATCCCTCCGAGTACATCACGCCCGACTGTGTTGCGGATTTCACGACCATACATCTGGAAGACGCCGGAAGGGATAGCGTGCGTGTTTACGGAATAAAGGGCAGACCCGCAACAGAATTTTTGAAAGTTTCCATAAGCTACTCGGCTGGATTCAAGGCCGTCGGCACGCTCGTCTATTCATGGCCTGACGCTTACGAGAAAGCGCTGGCTGCCGACAAAATTCTTCGCGCGCGGCTTGAAAGACTCGGCCTCCAATTCGATCAAATCCTGACGGAATTCGTCGGAGCAAATGCTACGCACGGCCCGCTCGCAGGCATTCCATCGCCGGATATTGCCGAAGTGCAACTGCGCGTCGGAGTGAGAGGCAACGACCGCAGCGCCGTAGAGCGATTCACCAAAGAGATTGCGCCGCTTATCTTAACGGGGCCGCCTGCCGTCACTGGCTTCGCAGGCGGTCGCCCGAAAGTTGAAGAGATAGTTGCTTACTGGCCCGCGCTTATTCCAAAAACAGAGATCAAGCCAAGCGTGGAGGTCATCGAAGCGTGAGCGAAAAACCGGACGTATCGCTTCATTGGAAGCGCGAGCGCTCAGAAAGATTAACTGACTGCCGTGTATTTCAAGTCCGACGAGATTGGAGCATCAATCCGCTAACGAAAATCGAGCACGACTTCTATTGCATTGAAGCGCCGGACTGGATAAATATTATTCCGCTTACACTTGCGGAAGAGGTCGTGATGATAGAGCAGTACAGGCATGGGATAGAAGAGGTGACTCTTGAGATTCCGGGCGGGATGATTGATCGTGGCGAAAATCCGAAGGAAGCAGCGTCGCGTGAAATGTTAGAGGAGACGGGCTACAGTGCAGCCGAAGTGATTCAGCTTGGAAAGACCCGACCGAACCCTGCGATCCAAAACAACTGGATTCACACTTTCCTGGCACGCAACGTTAAATTTGAGAGCGAGCCTGTCTTCGATAGCACGGAACAGACCGTCGTGCGTCTGGTGCCGCTCTCGCAAGTCCCGGCGCTAATCGCCAACGGAACAATCATACACTCGCTCGTCGTAGTAGCTTTTTACTGGCTGTCACTTTACAAAGAGGGTTTTGTCTACGCCGATTGAAGGCATAATGGACGAGAGGTGAGATTCCGGCGAACAAGGAAGATTATGCGCGTTCAACTTACAAAATTAGCACACGCCCGTTCGGGCGATAAGGGAGACACGGCGAACGTTGGACTCATCGCATTGCGCGACGAATTCTACCCGCTGCTCTTGCGCGAGGTGACTGCCGAGCGAGTGAAGCAGCATTTCAAAGGCATCTGCAAAGGCGAGGTCGAAAGGTTCGAGTTGCCAAACCTCTCAGCCCTGAATTTTCTACTTCATGAAAGCCTGGGCGGCGGCGGCACGCTCTCTTTGATGACCGACGCGCAGGGCAAAACATTCTCCACAGCCCTTCTTCGTATGGAGATAGATGTTACGGATGAAGAGGCATTGGAAATACAGTGATAAGTGATAAGTGATGAGTGATAAGAAAGGGCCTGTCTTCACTTATCACTTATCACTTATCACTTCCATTAATATATGAGCGAAAATCTTGCAAGCTTAGAATCTTCCATACGGCATGGCTACGCACAGGTGGGCGGCGTTCGTCTGCATTATGCGGAGCGCGGGAATGGGCCAAAACTCGTAGTGCTGCTTCACGGTTTCCCTGAGTGCTGGTACTCGTGGCGACATCAGATGATGGCGCTGGGTGATCGTTTCACAGTGGTAGCGCCGGATATGCGCGGCTACAACTTGAGCGACAAGCCGCCGCGCGTTGCGGATTACAGGATTGATCTGCTCGTTGACGACGTGCTCGGCTTGATTCGTCACTTCGGCGCGCGCGAAGCCGTAGTAGTAGGCCACGACTGGGGCGCTGGCATCGCGTGGGCTGTCGCGCAGAGAAATCCTGAGTACGTGTCGAAACTCGTAACCATGCAGGTTCCGCCAGCCGCAGCCTGGCGCGCGAACCTTACATGGCGGCAGGCTTTGAGAAGCTGGTACATGCTCTTCTTCCAGATTCCGCGTCTGCCCGAATGGTTGATGAAAAGAAATGATTACGAGTCAATCGAAAAGACTTTCAAAGACACGGTTGGGCGACGCGGAAGCTTCAGCGACGCCGACATAGCCGTTTACAAACAGGCTATGCGAGAGCCGCGCGCTCTTACTTCAGCGATTAATTACTATCGCGCAAACTTCGTCCCGCTCTTTTTCAAACGCAGCGGAGCGGAATTCGAGATAATTAAAAGAAGAGTGACTGTGCCTACGCTCTTCATCTATGGCGAGAAGGATTTCGCTATCGTCCCGGAAACGGTTCGCGGCGTAGAACGTTTCATTGATGCGCCTTACAAAGAGGTGCGAATTCCAGGAAGCGGCCACTGGGTTCAGAACGAAGCAGTAGCCGAAGTGAACGCCGCGCTCAACGAATTTCTCGATGAAGCATAAAGCACAGCCACATGCTCGACCTTTGCGTTCTTCTTAGCGTCTTAGCGCCTACAGCGTGAAAAACCATCTCACGCTGTAGGAGCAAAGGCGCTAAGAAAAGCAGGGGCTTGAATGTTCTCGTGTGATTTCGTAGTTATTGCTAAATGGTGAGTAAAAGTAAAGAGGTTCTGTACACTGTTGAAGGCGCGGTCGCGCTCGTAACGCTCAACCGCCCTGAGAAGCGAAACGCGCTGAACGAATCGCTCGTCGAAGGTTTGAAAGATGCGCTGAGCATGGCAAACGAGACGGAGAACGTTCGCGTCGTGTGTATCACGGGCGCTGGCGCTGATTTCTGTTCGGGCGCAGACCTCGCGGCACTTCAGAAAATCTCCCGGAACTCGGTAACGGAAAATCTTGATGACGCGCGTTCGTTGATGGAATTGTTCGCGCTGATTCGTCGCCTTCGTGTGCCTGTCGTCGCGGCAGTTAGAGGCAGAGCTTTGGCCGGAGGCTGCGGGCTGGCAACCGCGTGCGACATTGTGCTCGCTTCGGGAAGCGCGCGCTTCGGTTACCCGGAAGTGAAGATAGGATTTGTGCCCGCGATGGTCATGGCAATCCTGCGCCGGAACGTTTCAGAGAAGCGAGCGTTCGAGTTGATTGCTCTGGGCGCAGAAATCGGCGCGGAAGATGCCGAGCGGTTCGGGCTTGTGAACCACGTCTTCGACGACGAAGCGTTCGAGACGGAAGTCGAAACATACCTGCAAAGCTTCGAGAAAGTTAGCGGCTCGGCTGTTCAGCTATCGAAACGCCTGCTCTACCAGATTGATGGCTTGACGTTCGACGCAGCGCTCGAAACGGGCGCTGAAGTAAACGCGATTGCCCGCATGACAGAAGATTGTCAGAATGGGATAGCCAGATTTTTGAAGAAAGATAAGTAGAAGCGGGCAATGTCTTAGCAGTTGAGAGAAGGACTCTGAACTGTACAGATTATCTTTGCGCTCTTTCTTAGCGTCTTGGCATCTTTGCGTGAGATATATTTCTCGCTGGAGACGCCAAGGCGCAAAGATGAGGCGCAACGTTTCAGTCTCTCATTAAAGATTCCTTAGCGCCCTGCCTGATCTTCTCGGCAAACTCCAACGCAAGATCGAAAACGGGATCGGCCACGCGATTCACAAGACCGATTTCAAGAGCTTCAGTGCTATTAACTCGCCGTGCTGTCAACAGGATTTCCAGCGAGCGAGTTGTGCCAATGAGCCGCGGCAGACGCTGTGTGCCGCCCCATCCAGTGATGATTCCGAGACGCGCGCCGGGATGAGCAAAGACAGCGTTGCTCGAAGCGAAACGAAAGTCGCACGCGAGCGCAAGATCGAGGCCGCCGCCCATGCAGAAACCGTTGATGGCGGCGATGGTTATCTGCTTCGCTCCAGCAATCTCTTGAAATAGTTGCTGGCCCATTAGTGCGAAAGTGTTTGCTGCTTCTGTTGAGAGCGTGCGCAATTCGCGTATATCCGCGCCGGAAGCAAAGACATCGTTTGTGCCTGTGAAGATGATTGATTCTACGTCTGAACGGGCGGAGAGGGTTGAGACTGATTCTTTCAATTCACGGAGCGTACTGGCTGAAAGAGAGTTGCGTTCTGAAGGACGGTTGATTCTGATTACGGCTGTGCGGCGCAGGACTTCGGTAAGGATAGCGCCGCTTTCATTATCATCCTTCAAGATCATTCGCGTGGCCGGACGTGCTCGCGCAGGAACTTAACAATATCTTCGGTGGAAGTTCCCGGCAGAAAGATTTCAGCGATGCCCTGATCTTTCAGTTTCTGAATGTCCTCCTGCGGAACGATGCCGCCAACAAGCACCATGCAATCGTCCAGACCGTTTTCACGAAGAAGCTGCACTATGCGCGGGCAGAGCGTATTGTGCGCGCCGCTAAGGATAGAAACCCCTACCGCGTCAACGTCCTCTTGCAGCGCCGCTGCGGCAATCATCTCAGGCGTCTGTCGCAAGCCGGTGTAAATGACCTCCATCCCGGCATCACGCAAAGCACGCGCGATGACTTTCGCCCCGCGATCATGCCCATCAAGACCAGGCTTCGCAACAAGTACGCGAATCTTTCTTTCCATAAAGCAGAGGTTAGAGAACAGAGGTCAGAGGTCGGAGGTTAGAGGTCAGTCGTTGACTTTCACCAACCTCTAACCTCTAACCTCCGACCTCTGTTCTTAAAATGCCGGTTCTTCGTAAAGCCCGTAAACGTCGCGCAGCGCGTCGCAGATTTCGCCGAGAGTGGCGTATGCTCGGACGGCTTCAATAGTCGCGGGCATAGTGTTCTCATTATCGCGCGACGCTTTCTTC
>DATHJK010000374.1:0-4615 GCA_035316225.1 Pyrinomonadaceae bacterium | reverse complement strand
GCGATGTTGTGGTTGCGGGCAATCCGGACCACCCTGAGATGATAGGCGTCGTCGGTTATGCTCCCGAAAATACTTACGTCGTGCGCGATGCGGACGAGGTAGCGAATCTTCCAGCGCTTCACGCGCCGATTGTGCTCTCGCAGACGACAATCAAGCTGCAAACTTTTCTCGATGTCGCCGAGGCCGTTCGCGCAAAATCGGACGCAGAGCCGCAGGTCATCAACACCATCTGCTCCGCCACGCGAGACCGGCAGGACGCTGCGCGCGCGCTTGCAGGCGAGGTTGACGCATTCTACGTCATAGGCGGGCGGCATTCGTCCAACAGCGTCAAGCTACTGGCGGTCTGCAAAGAGCAGTGCGAGAAAAGTTTTCTAATTGAGACCGCAGCCGAGATAAGCCCGCAAGACCTTGAAATGGTAGCGCGCGTCGGCGTCACAGCAGGAGCTTCAACGCCCAACTGGTTGATAGAGCAGGTCGTGGCGAGATTGAGAGAGATAGGTGAGAGATCACCAGTTGCGGCGTAACATCAAGCTGTAAGAAATTTTCTTAGCAAGAAGAAAAGGCTGGCGAAATTCAATCGCCAGCCTTTCTTATCTCACCGCAAAATTTAAGAACTTCGCGCTACTCTGTTAGAAATCCTCTTCGGCTTCCAGTTGCTCCAGCATATTCAGGAACTGGCGCGCGTCCTCCGAGTCGAACTCTACGGCCTGGCGCTCAAGCGCTTCGCGCGCGATAACTGCGTCAACCGGGTCTGCCAGAAGTGCAACGAGCGCGGCTGTCGGAGATTGCGCGAGGGCTTCGTGCGCAAGAGCGCGCGACACAGCGCTGGGCTGACGGGCTAATTCGCAGATTTCGCCGGGCGCAAAGCGAGCCGAGAGCGCATCGGCCAGCCGGTCAATTCGCGCGTAGTCGCACCGTCGCAACGCACGCTCTACAAGTTGCGCGAAGACTTCAGCCGACTGTGCGCGCTCCTGCAAGACAGAGGCTGTCGTCTCGGCCATATGTTTGAGCCGCTCCGCCTGATCCATGCTCAAAGACGAATGGTCGTCCGCCGCGCGCGTATCCAGCGCGTCCAGCAGTCGGCTCAACTCCCAGTCGGAACGCGCGTCGTAAACTGTGCTGCCGTGCGTCGTCGCGCTGGACGATTGCAAGGCGTTGACGATAAGGATGCGCGTCGTTGAGCGAAGACCTTCCCAAACGCTCACAACACCTGCCCCGAAATCTTCCATCGTCATTCTCAAAGTTTTCTCTCCCGAAAAGATGCGCTCATCTGCCAGCAGCGCAAGCATTTCTGACAAGATAATTGTACTATAGCAAAAGTTGAATTCAAGACAAATGATGAAGAAGGTTGTCCGGTCGGTCAGTTTCAAACTGAAGCCCTGATAAATCCGTGTCTTCAATTTTGAACTGACGGGGCTACGGAAGATTGATGCATTCGTTCAAATGGCTCAATGAAGAGATGAGTTGATGAACCGTTTGAATGAATTCAATCCTCGCTGGGTGGCGCATGAAGTGGGAAGAGATTGACAGGGAAGCGCTGATAGCTGCGATTGAGACGGAGATGCCGGAAGTGAATCAGTACTTCGATCTGAAGACGGGCGAAGTGCTGACTATCGTTGGGCCTGTCTGGGTCAAGACGGATGACGGCGCGCTAGACCGTATCGCACGCGCCAACCGCGAACTGGCGTATCGCGTGCGCGCCGAGCCGGATCGCTACGAATTGATGCCTTCCATAGCGTCCGAGGCGGCATTTCGCTGGATGCAGGAGTTCGCCGCCACAGTAAGCGACCGTCATTTGCGCGAAAAGCTTCAGAAAGTTCTGCACGATTGCACTGACGACTGCTTTCAGGCTTTTCGCCACGCCATGATGCGCGCGCCCGTCGAGGAGCGCGAACGCTACTTCGCCTTCCGCAACGAGAAGATCGCAGAATTCATAGACACGTGGCTGGAAGGAAGGATAGAACCAAGCCAGAGGGGGAAAGTGGCAAAAGGGTAAAAGGTGAAAAGGGAAAAGCTGGGCGAGTTCGCGTGCAGGAAGCTTTCCCTTTTGCCCCTTTCGCCTAACTACCTCTCTTTCTTTCACCCATTTGCTTTCGCAGCGTCTGCCGCCGGGTTGTAGTCAATTATCTCTACGATCTCTGTGAAGTGAATTTTTACTATCTCGCCGTCGGCGCGCTCCATCTTGACGCTCGGTTTTGTGAGCGCCTGCGTGGTCTTCATGCTGCGCACTATGCCGCGCACGCGCATGCCATTGCGCGTAATGACTTCCACGTTGTCTTTGCCGTATAGCGGCTGTAATGCTGCCAGGGCTTTTGTTACTTCCACCTGATTTTCCTGCGCTTTCTTTTTGAAAATTCGCTTAACCCGAAATGAGAGGGAGCTAAAATTAACCTGGATGTCCCGAAGCACTCTATTTCATCTACCGCTCGAAATCGCTGCTGGCTCCGTTAGAATGCCATTCATAAGGAAGTACGCGCAACCGGCTTGCTTCGGATTCGAGCAACTACAAGGCTGTCTGCGCGCATCTAGGCTCTTTACGTTAGCACGCTTCGTGCCGCGCCCCGCGCGATAGCCCCCGAAACTATCCAACATTAGATATTACAGGTAATATACAACCGTCTGTGATGAAAGCGGAAATCGCATAGGGCATCAAGTGCATGCAACCGCACCGCGCCTGCCGACGTATAACCATACAAGTTAGGATTGACAGGGCGCTAGGATGCACTTTCAGCGCCCTTCCGGAAAGCTAATACTCTTATGCAGCCAGAATCCCAATCAGAACGCGGCTCTTCGCAGACGCAAAGCTCTGCCAACAATTGTCCTAATTGTCATGCGGCGATGCCCGCAGAGATGCGCTTTTGCCGACAGTGCGGACACAGGCTTGGCGAAGGCGTGGCCGAGTACACAGAGACCGTCCGCCTGTCTAACACGCAAGCGGCTGGTCGAGCAACCGCCAACCCGAAGAATCAGAAGCAAGCGCCTTTCGAGATGCCGTACTGGGGACCTATAGCCAGAGACGCGCGCGGCAATACTATGAACAGCGCGGCGATGGGCGCAGATTGGCCCGCCTGCGGGCGACGGCGCAGGCGCAAGCCCTGGTTCATATGGCCCATAATAGGTATTGCGCTCGCAACGATGGCGGGCGGCAGCATCGTCCCGCTTCGCATAAACCTTGGAGGCCGTCGCCCCGCAGTGGTCGCCAACGCTCCCAGATCATACGTAGGCGTTGACGAATTCAAGACCACTGATGGCGGCGTTACGTTCGACACCATTTCGCCTCCGGGTTCAGCAGCAGACAGAGCCGGGTTGATAGGCGGCGACATAATCACGAGCATTGATGGCCGCACGGTCAAGACTGCGGACGAGATGATTAACCTGCTCACCATGACGCCAATCGGAAAGACCGTTGATGTGACTTTCATACGCGACGGCGAGACGAAGACCACGAAGATGACCACCGTTTCTCAAGCAGAGAACAGCAGGCTCGACTCTGTGGCAAGTAGCCAGACGAAAGGTTACCTGGGTCTATCGGACTTCGACAGGGTGCAGGTTCCTAACTCCAATATCTACGGCGTGCAGATTGAGGTCAGGCGCAACCGTCCGGCTGACATAGCAGGATTACGCGACGGCGATATAATTACAGAATTTAACGACACTCCGATTCGCACAACAGATGAACTCCGCTCGCGCATAGGTCGCGCCACGCCCGGAAGCACCGTGAAAGTTGTAGTAGTGCGCGACGGGCAGCGCATGGAGATTCCTGTCAAGATGGGTCAGGACGACTGAGTACGCCCGGTCATGTATTCGCGCAGGCGCGATTCCATTTCGCGCCTCACGTCCTCTCTATCTTCTTCCGCTTCGTCCTGCTCGAATGTCTCGAAAAGCGCGTAGGGCGGGTCGCTCACGAGCCGCAGTTCCCACGCCTCGCGCGTGCCATGAGATGCGCGCGTAAACCACAGCGCATCAATCTCGGCGTCCGATAGCTTAGCATCTCCGAAAAGCTCCATCGCTTCATTGCTCAATTCGGTGCGTGTCTCTGTGCGTAAGAGGGCGCGCTTCAATTCCCAGCCGTGCTTGCGATACATGGCTATAGTCTCATTGAACAATCTGTAGATGCTCATAAGCTTTCGGGATGATTGTAACTCAGGCGAGCGCTTACGGTCTCTCGCGAAATTAGAACCCGATCAACTCTACACCAGACTCTTCGAGCGCGTTGACCGCGCATGAGGCAAGCCTTTATGATGCGCCTCTATGAACAGGTTGAGATTGCTGCCCCGAATAAGAGCGCAAGGTTTCCTGCTGCTTCTAGCCGCCTGCGCGCTCGCGCTCGCAGCGTACGTCGTTTGGGCCAGAGTCGGGCAGGTTCAGGGCAACGCTAATCTTACGCGCGAGCGGCGCGTGGGCGCGAACAGGTCTAACACGAACGAGAATACAGAAGGCGCAAACGTGGGTGTTATGAGTTCCGAACCGGCTGGTCGTGGAGCGACCGTGACGGACTCTACTGTAGCTTCCGGTCGCAACGCGCGCGCAGCGGACTTCTCCACGGCGCTTGAGCAGGCGTTGAGGAGACGCGGGATGCGCGTTGAGGACGCCTGCCCGCGCGAAGACTCTGTGG
>DATHJK010000373.1:0-2139 GCA_035316225.1 Pyrinomonadaceae bacterium | reverse complement strand
ACCTACGGATGGGAGCGCATGGTTAAGCGATGGCGGACAGGTTCGGGTGGTACGCGGTGGTTCGTTTGCCGACAATGATGGCGGTCGCTCAGCCAATCGCTTTGCAGGCACGCCCTACGGACGCACCGCGCCCCTTGGGTTTCGTGTTGTGGCGGCTGCGCGGACTCGTTGAGTACACTTTAGTCTTTACACTTTTATTCTTCTTCGCTAATGCGGCGTCCTGTGCAATTCAAGTATAATGGCTTGACGAGAGGGCAATATGAGTACAAGTTATGTCGAACAGCATCAGGGCGGCTACCGCATAGCCGGAACGCGCGTCTCGCTGGATTCAATTGTGTATGCCTTCCTGCGCGGCGAGACCGCCGAAAGCATCGCACAAGCGTTTCCACTACTCACGCTTGAGCAAGTCTATGGCGCGATTGCTTTCTACCTTGCCAACAGAGAGAAGGTTGACGCTTACCTTGCCGAGCGGCAAGCCGACTATGAAGCCAAAAGGCAAGCGGCGCGCGATGCTGACCCGATGTTCTATCAAAAGCTGGCTGACGCGCGGCGCAAGATTGAAACCACGCGCTCATGAGAGTTCGCTTTCAAGCCGATGCCGACTTGAATCAGACAATCGTGCTGGCATTACTGCGGCGCGAACCGGGGATAGACTTTCAAACCGCATTGGCCGCAAGATTAGCCGGTCTTGATGATCCAACTATCCTAGCGTTGGCAGCACATGAAGAGCGTGTGCTTGTGACGCACGATCAATCAACCATGCCGGAACACTTCTCGCAATTCATCTCATCTCACACAAGCTCTGGCTTGCTCATCATCCCGCAGCATCTAGCGCCGTCAATCGCTGTCGAAGAATTATTGCTGGTCTGGATAGCTTCCGAAGCAGAAGAGTGGCTTAACAGGATCGCTTATCTCCCATTGTAGCTGTCAGCTAAGACTGAATTGGGCAAGTAATTGCTGGCGCGCATGTAGCCGGAATGCTAAGGCGAGCCTGATGTCACCGGCTCGCGGCGTGGCCGTTTGAGCGTGATAGATGCTCGCGCAGGAAGCGGCCTGTGTGAGAAGTTTTGGCGCGCATTATCTGTTCGGGCGTGCCTGTGGCAACGACGTGGCCGCCTTTGTCTCCGCCTTCGGGGCCGAGGTCAATGATATAGTCGGCGGTCTTGACGACATCCAGATTGTGTTCGATGACAAGGAGCGAGCCGACCGCGTCTATCAGCGCGCGGAAAGCCGCTAACAGTTTGTTGATGTCGTCAAAGTGCAGTCCCGTTGTCGGCTTGTCAAAGATGTAGAGCGTCTTCGAGCCTACACGTTTCGCCAAGTGCGCTGCGAGTTTCACGCGCTGCGCTTCGCCGCCCGATAAAGTGGTAGCCGATTGGCCCAGACGCAAATAGCCCAACCCAACATCATCGAGCACGCGCAGCCGGTTCGTTATCTTCGCTGTGTCGCGGAAAAAAGTCATAGCTTCGCGCACGGTCATCGAGAGCACGTCGTTGATGTTCTTGCCGCGATAGCGTATGTCCAGAATCTGCGGCTTAAACCGCGTCCCCTTACACTCTTCGCAGACGAGTTCAACGTCTGCCAGAAACTGCATCTCGACCGTGACGGTTCCGTCGCCCTGACAGACTTCGCAGCGACCGCCCGGCACGTTGAACGAGAAGAACGACGGGTCGAAGCCGCGCGCCTGCGACTCGCGCGTGTTGCTGAAGACTTCGCGTATCGCGTCGTAGACTTTGATGTATGTGACAGGATTAGAGCGCGGAGTGCGTCCAATCGGGGACTGGTCAACGAGTATAACTTCGTCAATCGTCTGCCCGCCCGCGAGGTCAGTGAACGCGCCTACGTGCCCCTGCCAGTCACCGCGCTGTTTTTTAAGCCCCGCGTATATGCAGTCGTGAATCAGCGTTGATTTGCCTGACCCGCTAACGCCAGTGATGCAGACGAGCATGTCCAGCGGGATGTCAACGTCAATCTTTTTCAGGTTATGCTCTGTCGCGCCTCGCAAGGCGAGTTTACGCTTCTTAATCTCGCGCCGCTGCTTTGGCTCTTTAATCTCCGCCTCGCCGCGCAGGTAACGGGCGGTGAGAGAAGCTTTGTCTTTCAGTAGATTTTTGAAGTTACCTTCGTAAATCACCTGCC
>DATHJK010000372.1:0-2947 GCA_035316225.1 Pyrinomonadaceae bacterium | reverse complement strand
GAAGGAAGCGGGTTGACATCGCCCGCGATTATTTCAGGCCGGAAATAAAAGGGAAACGCGGGCGCAGACAGTGACAGGTCAGGCTAACAACAGTGCTGCGCGGGCGTTCCACGCACCCTGCTACTGTGGTTATCCACATTGACCTGAATTGATAAGAAACTTAAAAGAGTAGTTTGGAGAAGGAGTGAAGCATATGCATTCAATGCGCCTGCAAATAATGAAAGAGTATAATTAACTTTGCTATGTCCATTCTCATCGCAGAAGACAATGTTGCCCAGCGTAGCTACTTGAAAGAGTTGCTTGAGCGCGAGTTTGCAGGGCACGCGCCGGTGATTGAGGCGGCGGATGGAGAGAAGGCCGTCGAACTGGCGCTCAAGGAGAGGCCGGAGTTGTGTGTGTTCGACATACAGATGCCGGGGCTGTCTGGGGTGAAAGCTGCGCGGACGATATGGCGCGAGTTTCCGGCGGCGCGCGTTATCTTCTGGACGCAGTTTCCGCACGAGGTCTACATCAACGAGATTCGCAAGATCATTCGCTCGGTTGACCCGCCGCCCGCCTACGGTTTCATACATAAGAACAATCCTGAATCGCGCTTCCTGCGCTTCGTCGCAGCCGTTTTGGAAGACGGCGCGGACATGATTGACCCCGCGTTCAAAGACTCTTTCAAGCGACCGCTATTGACCGAGTTTGAATCGGAAGCTCTCTATTATCTGGCGCTGGGCTTGTCGAACTGGGCCATAGCCAGAAAGTGCAGCCTCTCTCTTCGCGGCGTTGAATCAAGATTAGCCACGCTCTACGAAAAACTTTTCGTCGCCACAGCCGAAGGCACGCCGCACGAAGCTTATGACAAGTTGGCCTACAACGTTCGCACGCGCGCATTCTTTGAAGCATTGCGTCGCGGTCTAATCAACAATGACGAGTTGGAAAAAGCCGAGCGCGATCTTGAAGCATGGATAGAGCGCGACCGCAAACGCTTTCTTGAAGAAGAGAAAAGAGCCGGGAAAGCAAAGTAGTGAAAAGTCAGAAGTCGGAAGTCAGAAGTCGGAAGTCAGGAGGCGCGATCTTCTTGAAGAAAGGTCGTGGCTCGCCAGTAATCATTTATTCTCTGCTTTCCGCTCTATTCATCTTTGCCCTGTGTCTTCCTCTTATCACTTCAGCAAAAGTTCAAACAGAAAATAGCGTTGACGATGCGTCTGCGCGTGCGAGGAATCTTCATCAGTGGGGCGCAGTCACCTCGTTTCACGGGCTGCCGTCGGATCGTGTCAGGGCGATTGCGCAGGATGCGGACGGCGTGATGTGGTTCGGGACGGAGCGCGGGCTTGCCAAGTACGACGGGCGGCGTGTTGTTGCCATTGCCAGCGAAGAGTTGCCTGCGGGTCGTGTGCTGGCGCTGCGTGTGGACGCGGAGGGCGTGCTGTGGGTTGGAACTGAAAGCGGCGCAGCGCGTCTCGTCAACGGAGATTTCCGAAAAATTGAGGAGACCGCGAACAAAGTTGTGACGGCGATAATCACGCCGGAAGCCGGGCGAGCATTGCTGGCAACAGAGCAGGGCGTCATCTTCGATTGCAGGAAGAATGCAGACAACTCGCTCGCCGTGAAGGCAATTCCCCAGGAGCCTTTGACGAGCGCGGACGTTGAGCATCCGGGGCAGCTTCAAATTAGCTCGCTGGCTATAAGGAACGACACCATCTACATGGGCACGCGAAGTCGCGGCCTTATGCAAGTTGAAGATGAGGTTGCGAAAGAGATTCAGAGCCGCCCTCGCCCTTTCTTCATCAGCGCACTCGAAGTTGATACGCGCGGGCGTCTATGGTTCGGCGCGAAAGCGCGCAGCGATGACAGCGGACTTTATGAAGCAGACAATCCGTTGAAGCCCGTCAAGGTCGAAAGCGGCATAGGCACTGTGACTTCGCTTTCTGTTGACGAGCAAGGTTGTGTCTGGGCCGGAACGGAAGGACAGGGCGCGTTTCGGTTCAGGGACGCGAAGAAGCTAGACCATTTCAGTTTCGCGGGCACAGCCGGTGGCTTGCGATCCGACAATGTTTACGCCACGTTCGTTGACCGCGAGGGCGTCGTGTGGTTCGGCACAGACCGGGGCGTTTGCCGCTACGACCCGCACAGCCCGCGCAGCGAAGACATCTCGCAGGATCGTCAGGCCAATTTCATACGCACGCTCTTTCGCAGAAAGAACGGTCAGCTATTGTGCGGAACGAATGGCGGACTTTTCGCATACGATGAAAAGAAATCTTCGTGGCAGCCTTATACGCAGTTTCAAGGCAAGACAGTTTTTGCAATCGCCGAAGACGACGCGGGGCGATTGCTGATAGGCTCTTCGACTGGTCTTTATCTTGATGTCAAGCCGGAGCAGCCAAAGCCGCAGATAGAAGAAGAGGTTATTGACGAATCAACGTTGCCGATTGAAGGTTTTTCTTCCTCTTCGCAGCTACCGCAGGCTTCGCCGCTGCCGCAGGCGCAGCCCTCACCAACCCCACAGCCGCCCAACGAAAGCGTTCGCGCAATCGAAGCTTTTCAGGACTCTCTTTACATAGCCATCTACGGTCGCGGCGTTGAAAGACTGGACGGAAGACGCCGCACGCTGGTCTGGCCCACAGATTCTACGGATGCTCGATTGCGTGAAGTCACCTGCCTGCACGCTGACGCGGACGGAAAACTCTGGATAGGCACGGCGCACGCGGGCGTCTTCAGCCTCGCAGGCAGACAGGCGGAAGCTGGCGAAGCGCTGGACAAATTAAGAGAGGCTGCGGTGTGGGCTATTGCAGGCTCGACGACGGACGGGCTGTGGTTTGCGACAGGTAAGGGGCTTTATAAATTTCACGCAGGGCAATTGATTGAGGTTGCGCCCGGCGTTGACGTGCGAAGCGTCGTTGTAAACGATGAGCAATCAGGCTCGCCTCAAATCTGGTGCGCAACATCCGGCGGCGGACTG
>DATHJK010000371.1:0-12455 GCA_035316225.1 Pyrinomonadaceae bacterium | reverse complement strand
TCGGACGCAGAGGCTCAGCCGGAGGCCACAACGGTCTGAAATCAATAATCGCCGCCGTGAAGACGGAAGAGTTCATACGGCTCAGAATTGGAATTCAGCCGGAACACACGGTCGCGGACTCGAAGCGATTCGTACTGGAAGAGTTTCCGCGCTCGTCACGCGACGAGCTTGAAAAAATTTTAGAGAGGAGCGAACAAGCGCTCCGCGCCGTCCTCCGAGACGGCATTGACAAAGCAATGGCAGAGTACAACAGTTTACAGTTTTGAGTTTTCAGTAAAAGCTAACTGCTAAAAACTGAAAACTTAAAACTGTAAACTGCATTAACCCTTCTTGCTTCTTACATGAAGCTTGACATCCAAAAGGAGGATGAATTTTGGCAGAGAATAGAGCTTACGAAGTATTGCTCATCGTGGACACAGACACTCCGGGCGATGAGTTCACACGTTTGACGGAAACGCTACAGCAGATCATTACGGATCAGGGCGGAGTAATCGTCAAGGCTGAGAACATGGGTCGCCGCCAGTTGGCCTACCCTATCAATCGAAAGAACGAGGGCAACTACCTGCTGCTCGAAATCGAGGGCACGGGGCGCGAGATCGCAGAGCTTGAGCGCCGCATGCGCGTCAACGACCAGATCATACGCTACATCACTGTGCGCGTTGACGAAGACCGGCGACGTGCAGAGAAGTTTAAGGCCAAGCGCGCGCGCAAAGCCAGCAAGCGCCCCTTCAGCTCGACCAGCAGCGAAAGGCGCGGAGGCGGGCGCAGCAGAGGGGCAGCGTCCGACGATGAGGCAGAGAGCTAGAAGAAACTCTTTTAGCTTCGAGTTGATTAAGATTCTGCAAGGCAACGAACCGCGACGCGCTACACTATAGAGCGCTCTCTTCGCTGCCTGTTGATAGAAGAAGGAATGAAAAGATATGTCGAGTAATTACGAAGAGCGTGGTAGAAGTTACGACCGCGATGACGCGGACGACGGCGGTGGAAGACGTGGGGGACAGGGTGGCGGACGCGGACAGGGTGGCGGGCGACGTATGCATCGCCGCAAGGTCTGTCGCTTCTGCGCCGAGAAGGTTGATATGATTGACTACAAGGATGTGAAGCTGCTTCAGGGCTACATCCCCGAGCGTGGAAAAATATTGCCGCGCAGAATTTCAGGTTCGTGCGCTACGCACCAGCGCATGCTGGCCGAGGCGATCAAGCGCGCTCGCAACATTGCGCTGCTTCCATACGCCACAGCTTAAATTTTTGGGAGGAACAGAAATAATGGCACACACAAACGTCCTCCTGCGTGAAGACATTGACAGTCTGGGCGCGCGTGGAGAGATAGTCAGAGTTAGATCAGGTTACGCCAGGAACTATTTGCTGCCGCGCAAGCTGGCGGTCGAGGCAACCGCAAGCAACGTCAAGCAGATTGAACAGGAGCGCGCGGCTCTATTGAAGAAAGAGGCCAGAGAGCGCACAACAGCGGAAGGGCAGGCCGAGCAGCTTGGGGCACTGAGTTTGAGTTTCACACGCCGCGTTGGAGAGCAGGGGCATCTTTACGGCTCGGTCACTTCTATGGACATAGTGGAAGCGCTGAAAGAGCGCGGCTATGAAATTGACCGTCGCCGCATTACCTTGCGCGAGCCTATCAAAGAGACTGGCGAGTTCACAGTCCCTGTGCGTCTGCATCGTGAAGTGGTAGTGCATTTGCCCGTCTCGGTTGCCGGAGAAGCCGCAGGAGGACAGGCGAGTTCGGCGGAAGCGAGCGAGGCGACAGAGCCGGAATCAGCAACAGAAACCGCGCAGGGCGCGGAAGGTGAATAAATCTTCTCAATGAACACGGGCGCGTGAAATTTTTTCGAGAAAACCATTTTCTCATCACGCCATGATGTAGTATATTGCGCTGCGAATTGTAGAGAGAGTTTTCCACAATGTGGAAAACTCTCTCTACAACACTCGCAGCTTTTTCTTTATCCATTTCCGCATTAATAATCGCAGGCAAGTCTCCCGAAATGAAAACTTTTATAGAAGGCACGACCCGCGACCAGTTCCTTGAGCGGCCAATGCCGCACAGTGCCGAGAGCGAGCGCGCAATCTTAGGCTCCATCATTCTTGACAACGCTCTCGTCAGCCATGCCATAGAGCTTCTCAAAGAGGATGACTTTTACGTCCAATCGCACCGCCGTATTTACAACGCTATGACCCTGCTCTTCGAGCGCGGCTCGGAGATTAATCCGATTTTGATTGGCGAAGAACTCCGGCGCGACGGAGCGCTGGAAACCGTTGGCGGCGTCACATTCATCACGAATCTCACCTACGGCCTTCCACATTTCGCCAACATTACTCACTACGCAAAAGTAGTACGCGGTAAATCGCTGCTGCGCCAGCTAATCAAGGCGTCGAACAAGATAACGAGCGAAGCGCTGGAAGAAGAGGACGAGGCCGAAATCATTCTTGACCACGCCGAGCAATCCATCTTCGCGCTCGCGGACGAGCGCACGCGGCAAGGTTTCGCACACGTGAAGCCTGTGGCGGACGCGCTGCTGGAAAAAGTTCAGGAGATGGCTGGCCGCTCTGCGGTTTTGACGGGCTTGCCGACCGGATTCCACGATCTGGATCAGATGACCTCCGGGCTTCAGCCCTCCGATCTAATCGTCGTTGCTGCGCGCCCGTCAATGGGGAAATGTCTGGCGTTCGATAGCGAAATTCTTCTGTCTGATGGAAGTATCGTTACCATAGAAGAGCTTTATCGTGGACGCTACGCCCAACTGCTAACGCTTGGCGATGATTTCAAGTTCAAAGTGACCAGCCCGAGCGATTATGTGGATGATGGAGTCAAGCCTGTCTATCGAGTTACGACTCGTCTGGGGCGTACAATCGAGACAACTCTATCGCATCCGTTTCTAACGATTGATGGTTGGCAGCCACTCTATCGCCTGCGTGCAGGCAACAGAGTGGCTGTGCCGCGCGTCATGGATGTCTTCGGCAAAGGGGAGATGCGCGAGTGCGAAATCAAACTGCTTGCTTATCTCATAGGCGATGGCTGCCTGACTCGCTCGTCCC
Source organism: Pyrinomonadaceae bacterium (assembly GCA_035316225.1). Classification (GTDB taxonomy): domain Bacteria; phylum Acidobacteriota; class Blastocatellia; order Pyrinomonadales; family Pyrinomonadaceae; genus 3-1-20CM-3-53-8. The sequence goes on along the minus strand of DATHJK010000371.1, from coordinate 9,407 downwards.
CAACATTTGTAGTTGGAAAACCTGCTTTGCAGCATGATTTTGAAAAAGCTGTTTCGGAATTCGGCGGCGTGGAAGCTGTTCCCGCCAATAGCGCAGACAGAACTTTTACTCTGCGAGTGCGCAGAATCAAAGAATGCAGGCATAACAAGCTCTCGCTGTGGCTAAAACAACTGGGTGTTTATGGCTTTAAGAGTCAAGCGAAATTTATCCCGCCACAGATTTTCACGCTTCGTAGAGAACTAATTGCGCTCTTTCTTAATCGTCTATTTGCAACCGATGGATGGGCTACGCGATTAAGCACAGGGCAGTCACAGCTAGGATACGCCAGCGCAAGCTCACGCCTTGCACGACAGGTTCAGCATCTGCTTCTACGCTTCGGCATCATTGCTTCTTTGAAGAAGCGATCAGTCAAATACAGAGACGAGAGAAGAACTGCGTGGCAACTGGATATTACCGATGCTCGTTCCATACAGACCTTTATCAGAGAGATTGGCATACATGGCAAAGAGCAGGCCATTTCCGAGATTGAGGATGCGCTTGAATGCAGAAGGTATCAGACAAACCGCGACCTTGTTCCGGTGGAAATCTGGGAGCAGATTGCGCATCTCAAAGGCCGGGAATCCTGGGGCGCACTTGCTAGAAGGGCTGGCATCAAAGGCTACACAAATATTCATATTAACAAGCGTTCGCTCTCGCGTGAACGCCTGCGAGTTTTAGCAGAAGCTCTGGGAAGCCAGCCTCTTTGTCAACTTGCAACGAGTGAAATCTATTGGGATGAGATTGTTTCCATAGAGCACACCGGCAACAAGCAGGTTTATGATTTAACGATTCCGGCCACACATAATTTTGTTGCCAATGATCTGTGTGTCCATAACACCAGTTTATGTTTGACCGTCGCTCAGAACGCGGCTATCCACTCGCAAGCGGTGGTTGGAATCTTCTCTCTGGAGATGTCGAAGGAATCGCTGGTCATGCGCATGCTGAGCAGCGAGGCGCACGTGGACGCGCACCGTTTTCGCAACGGCTTTCTGTCACGCGACGAGTGGGCGCGGCTCGCAGGCGCGCTCGGAACACTTGCCGACGCGAAAATTTTCATTGACGACACGCCGGGCATCTCTGTGCTGGAGATGAGAGCGAAGGCGCGACGGCTTGCAGTTGAGCAGAAGAAACTCGATCTTGTCATCGTTGATTATCTTCAACTGATGTCCGGCTCTCGCCGCGTGGAATCGCGCCAGCAGGAAGTTTCGCAGATTTCGCGCGAGCTGAAAGGGCTGGCGAAAGAGTTACACGTTCCTCTCATCGCACTCTCGCAGCTATCTCGCGCGCCTGAGTCGCGCACAGACCATAAGCCGCAACTCAGCGACTTGAGAGAAAGCGGTTCCATTGAGCAAGACGCGGACGTGGTTGCTTTCATATACCGCGAGGAGCAGTACAACCGTACTGAAGAGAACGCGGGACTCGCGGAGATTATCCTCTCCAAGCAGCGCAACGGCCCGACTGGCACGATTAAGCTGGCCTTCCTTAAAGAGTTCACGCGATTCGAAAACATGTGGAGGGAGTAAAAGATATTTAAGAAACGAAAGGTTCTATAATTTCAACGATTGAATTGCCAGCCTTGCAGTCTTCAAAGGTGCTTATTCCTTGCAGGTAGTGATTCATGTTTAAATTTGAATGGCGTAGAAACATTGAGCTTAATTCTATGGCTGTTCCACTACTCCTTTGCGAGTAGCGGGCTATTTTGAAAATATAAGGCTGGTAATCGCCATCTCTTATTTTCAATCTATGACATTGCTGCTTTGCGCCGTTGGTTGACTTACATCCATCCGAGGCTATAAAGTCATGAGGTTTTGACAACACTCCGCCGAGGAGCCTGTGGGATTCAATCTTTCCGCGTAAACGCCATTATTTATAGCAATTTTTCTCCTCAAGAATCGTAGCGATTAATCTGCTGGGGATCAAAACATAATTCGTGCATCGCTAGCTAAAAGAGATCGCTGAGGTAAATCTGCGTTTGCAGAATAAAGGATTAGACCAACGCAGTCGTATCTTCCCAATCTACGCTGCACTTTTGGCGATATATTTCGCCGTTAACCAAAACACTTCAAAGGAAAATCTGTAGGATGAACAAGGTATTATTCAGGAATTTTGGCTGGCTCAAAATGCTCGTTGCGCTCAGCGCTCTTTCGATGCTGTTGCTCCCGTCCGTGTTCGCGCATGGGAAGCAGGACTTTACCTTAGTCAACGCGACCGGCGTTGAGATTAACAAGGTATTTATTTCCCCCCATAGCACAAACAACTGGGAAGAGGACGTTCTCGGACGAGATACTCTAGCTGATGGCGAGAGCGTGGATATTACGTTCGACCGTAGTGAGACAGCCGCTAAATGGGATTTGAGGGTCGAGGACAAGCAGGGCAACGCAATAGAGTGGGAGAATCTCAACCTACTCCAACTTTCCAAGGTCACCCTTCACTACAAAAACGGTAGGGCATGGGCTGACGTTGAATAGCATCGTTTCACCGCTCGCGTCTTCCAGAACAATCTAATCCAGCATAGATTGGATCATCTGCAAGCGGCGAGCGGTAATTGCAAACGGGCAACCATCAGGAATGTAATTTCACCTTCCCCTAGGAGGAATCTAAGGAACTCGAAATGAAGAACAAAATATTGATTAGCGGAGTGACCGCAGCGCTGCTCGCACTTGCAGGCTGCTCGGCTCCGAGCACGTCTAACACGACGACAAACACCACCACTACAACGAACACAACCAAGACGAACACGACGACCAATACATCGAACTCTACGAGTTCTAATGCTGGCGCGTCGAATTCAAACTCAGGCTCAAGCTCAAACTCAGGCTCGTCTTCCACTACTTCCCAGAACGCGCCGGGCAAACAGGACTTCACCCTGCACAATGCTACGGGCGTAACGATTCATCGTCTTTACGTCTCTCCGCATGACCAGAACCAGTGGGGCGAAGACATCCTTGGGCAAGACACTCTGGCCGATGGACAGAGCGTTCACATCACCTTCTCGCCAAGAGAGAATGCGGCCATGTGGGATTTGAGGGTTGAGGATAGCTCAGGCAATAGCATTGAGTGGGAGAATCTAGACCTGACCGAAATCTCCGAAGTGACTCTGCATTATCAGAATGGCAAGGGCACAGCGGACGTAAGATAAGCGCTGTAAATCATTAAATGCAGTAGGAAAAAGCGGGCGTGTCGGAGACTTGTACTCTCTGACACGTCCGCTAATTTCTAAAGGCTGTTTAGGCGACCGGCAATAATGAAAGAGCAGTCTGAGTTAATAAGTCGAAGACCGACGTGGGCGGAAATTAATCTGGACGCGCTGGCTGCGAATTTTCGTGAAGTGCGCAGGCGGGTTGGCCCGAGAGTTAAAGTGATGGGCGTGGTGAAGGCAAACGCCTACGGGCACGGGGCAGTGGAGTGCGCTCGCAGGCTCTCGCAGGAGGGTGCTGAATGGCTGGGCGTGGCGCTGCCGGAAGAAGGATTTGAGTTGAGAAGCGCGGGGTTGGCGCAGCCGATTCTCTGCTTCGGCGGATTCTGGCCGGGTCAGGAGCAGTCATGCATCCTGAACAATGTCGTCGCGGTCGTCTATCGCATTGATATGGTAGAGGCTATGGATCGTGCTGCGCGCGCGCTTGGCGTAGTGACGGATATTCATGTCAAGATTGATACAGGCATGGGACGATTGGGCGTTCGCTTCGACGAAGCGCGCGAGTTCGCGGACACAATACGCGGCTTCAAGAACATTCGCGTTGACGGCCTGATGACACATTTCGCGGCAGCCGACGACCCTGCGCACGACCGGTTCACAGAAGAGCAGACGAGAAGATTTCATGATGCGGTAGCAGTTTTCAGGGAGCGCGGTTGGAATCCTACTTACGAAGACCTTGCGAATTCGGCTGGCATTTTCGGACACCCTGCATCGTGGGGCAGCATGGTCAGGCCGGGCGGCGTGCTCTACGGGCTTTGGCGCGACGTGCTCCCGCCTCTTTCAGAGCCTGCAAGCTTTCAGCCCGTGATGAATCTTCGTACTCGAATAGAGCTTATCAAGCGCGTGCACAGAGGCGAGGCAATAGGCTACGGCTGTACATTTGAAGCCGCGCGCGAGATGACAATCGCCACGCTTCCCATAGGCTACAACGATGGTTACGCGCGCAGGCTGTCGAACCGTGGTCGAGTGATATTGCGCAATCAATTTGCGCCCGTAGTCGGTCGCATCTCTATGGATTTGACTATCATGGACGTGACGGACGTGCCCGGCGCTAAAGTAGGCGATGTTGTGACTCTAATGGGCAGTGACGGGGAACTCTCCATTTCAGCCGAAGAGGTGGCAGAGCAGGCAGGAACGCTCTCCTACGAAATCACGTGCGGCATTAGCTCGCGCGTCCCAAGAGTTTACCTGAACTCGTCCGTCGAATAGTTTTATATTTCAGAAAGCAAAGCCTACTCACGAACGTCTCATGCTTTCTTAGCTTTCGTGAGCAGGCTCTGTGTTACTTCGTCCTGCTATTACGGAAGAACGAAGTTGTAAGTAATCACGCCCGATACTCTCACGGGCTGGGCATCAATCATCGTTGGTGAAAAGCGCGCCTGAACAGCGGCCTGTTCTGCTGAGCGTTGCAACAGCACGTGGCCGGAAATCGCTTTCGCCGAGACGACCCTGCCAGCCTCGTCAATAAGAACCTGAACCGTAACAACGCCTCCGACGTGAGCCTGTAGCGCAATCTGCGGGTATGACGGTTTCGGTAGACTCACAGCCTTGCCGTTAAGAACGGCGCTGATATGGACTGTCTTCGGCGCAGTCGGTGTCGGAGCTATTCTTACCGGCGGCGGAGTTGTTCCCTCAACCTCTATGTGTGATGTAGATGTGTGGCCGGTGCCGCCGGGGATTCCAACACTGTCCGACACGCCTGAATTCCTGAGTATTGCATTGGTGTCAGTATCACTGATGACTACCGGCATGTTTGGGCGAATCGGCGGGGTATTACTGCGCTCGGTAGAAACATGGTCAGGAGCAAGTGTCGGGTTATTGGTGTCGAGCATGAGTGTCCTGCGAGTATCAAACAGCACCTCATTGCTGCTTCTTTCAACCTGCGCAGCCGCCTGATGCCTCTCCGGCACTTCAACGCGCGAGATTTCGACAGGCGCGAGCATTGCCGTCAATTCAAGACTCTGATTTTCAAGGTGCGCGTCGTAGGCATAGATGCTTGCGACGCCGCCGACAAACATAAGCAGACCGTAGAGAGCCATTACGCCCAGCATGAATTTGCTCCTGCGCTTCAACTCACCGGCATGCGATTCGGATTCGATCAAATTTTGAAACATCTCTCGTCCTCCCTAATTTGCCGGTGCCACGCGGGTCGTTGCGGGAGCGCACTACATTAGACTCCGCAAATGCCGGGCTTGTTCCATAAAAGCTCATCCCGGTCATACGCTCGACGCCGTTTTCACTGCTTCTTTAGCTTGAGCGGAAATCTTTTAACCGCCTCTCTGTACAGGTCGGGCTATTTCTATTAGGATTGTAGAAATCTTAATCTCTTAAATAATCAGGAGACCGCAAAGCATGGCTACAAGTGCCGAATGGCATGAGAACTACGATGAGATGAGCGACGAAGCGCTCAACTTTTCACGGGCGGTTAAATCTGTTCAGGAAGAGCTTGAGGCTGTTGACTGGTACAACCAGCGCGCTCAGGCGACCGACGACGAGCAACTGCGCCACATACTTGAACACAACCGCGACGAGGAGATAGAGCATGCGATAATGATGCTCGAATACCTGCGCCGCATGAACTCCACCTTTGACAAGAACATGCGCACCTATCTCTTCACGGAAGGCGACATCACCAAGATAGAGGAGAAGGAAGAAGGCCGTAAGGAATGATTGCATCGGACTTATTCCGGGGGCGCTCTGATGCAATCAACATTTACATTCAACGTTAGTGCTAATGTGGCTTGTCGTTAGCATGCTGGAAAGTGCGCCCGGCGAGCGTGAATGGCGGGCGCGCTCTCTCATTCGCATAATCGCCTGGATTGGCGTATTATCGCAGCCGAGTTCAGTTAGTTACACTTTCAGCCTCTTTCATTCTGGGTTCAAACACTCGAACTATTACGCTCTGAATTCCACATCTCTTTCGGAGGAAAACGAATGAGCCAGCCACAGGGTGCGACCATTTCCAGGGAAGAACTCAATCCTTTCGAGATAGCAAAGCAGCAGTTCAATCGCGCGGCGGATTTCCTAGACCTTGACAATTCTATGCGCAGCGTCCTGAGCAACACGAAGAGACAGCTTATAGTTTCGATTCCGGTGAAGATGGATTCGGGGCATGTGGAAGTATTCGAGGGCTATCGCGTGCAGCACAACATTGCGCGTGGGCCAGCGAAGGGCGGCATACGCTACCACCCGAACGTGTCGCTAGATGAGGTGAAGGCGCTGGCGTCGTGGATGACCTGGAAGTGTGCGACCGTGGGCATTCCTTACGGCGGAGGCAAAGGCGGCGTGGTCTGTGACCCGAAGAGTCTTTCGATGTCCGAGCTTGAACGCTTGACGCGGCGCTACGCTTTCGAGATTGCACCGATTATTGGCCCTGACCGCGACATCCCCGCGCCGGACGTTTATACGAACGAGCAGACGATGGCGTGGATCATGGACACTATATCAATGGTTCAAGGGCACACGCAGCTAGGCGTGGTGACAGGAAAGCCTATTGCTCTAGGCGGCTCCGAAGGGAGAAACGAGGCCACAGCGCGCGGCTGTCTTTACGCTCTGCGCGAAGCATGCCGTGTGCGCGGGATGAATCTTTCCGGCGCGCGTGTCTCCGTTCACGGTTTCGGCAACGCGGGCGCTAACGTCGCTCGTCTGGTTGCGGCTGATGGTGCGCGCGTGGTGGCAATCAGCGATTCGCGTTGCGGACTCTATTCTGAGAATGGATTGGACATTGCAGCCGCGCTTCGCCACAAGGTTGAGACAGGCTCTGTGGCAGGATTGCCGGGCGCGCAGGAGATTGCATCCGACGAAGTGCTCTACGTGGATTGCGACGTGCTGCTGCCGTCGGCGCTTGAAAACGCGATCACGCTTGAGAACGTGCGCAAGGTGAAGGCCAGCATCATAGCTGAGCTTGCCAATGGGCCAACGACGCCCGGCGCGGATCGCGTGTTCGCGGACAATGATGTGTTTCTAGTCCCTGACATACTCGCCAACGCCGGAGGCGTGACCGTTAGCTATTACGAATGGGTGCAGGATCAATACTCTTTCTTCTGGTCTGAGAACAGAATCAACGACACGCTTGAGCGTACTATGCGCGCGGCGTTCCAATCCGTTTACGAGACGGCGCAGCGCTATCACACGGATATGCGAACGGGCGCTTATATCCTTGCCATCAGCCGCGTGGCCGAAGCAACAAGCGTGCGCGGCATCTTCCCGTAGAAAGGACTCTTTTTGAAAGATGGATGATGCGGAAGACAGGATAGTGGTCTACGAAAAGCCTACTTGCTCGACTTGCAGGAAGACGGATCAACTGCTGCGTGAGAGCGGCGTTGATTTCGACAGGGTGAACTATTACATAGAGCCGATTGGAGAGAAGAAACTGCGCGAGTTGATTTCAAAAATGGGCATAACGCCGCGCGAGCTTCTGAGGAAGAAAGAGTCTCTTTATAAAGAGCTTGGCCTGGACGCGCAGGAAGTTTCCGACGATGAGTTGATTCGGTTGATGGTCGAGCATCCAGACCTGATGCAGCGCCCGATTGTAGAGAGAGGGACACGCGCCGTGCTTGGCCGCCCGGTTGAAAAGATAAAACCCTTGCTCGAATAGCGGCTGATTTCAAAGTCCGTAGAAGCCCATCAAACCTTTGCGCTCTCTCTTTGCGCCTTTGCGTCTCCAGCGTGAAACTTATCCTCACGCAAAGGCGCAAAGGAAAGACGCAAAAGGTTTCTGAAAAATGGTGAATGTAATGAAACGTCTGCTTCTTCTCATCTGCTCCCTGCTCCTTCTTACATCAACAGCAGCGGCAAGCGATATTAAGAAGGAGAAGATAAATTCGCAGGGAAAGAACCGCACTTACTACCTGTTTGTCCCCGACAATGTGACGGCGGCGAAGCCCGTGCCGTTGATAGTTCTGTTGCACGGCTCCAATCGCAACGGCCTGTCGCAGGTGGAGATGTGGAAAGAGTTGGCCGCAAGAGAAGGTTTCATTATCGCCGGGCCTGATTCGCTCAATTCCAGCGGATGGTCAGAGCCGCAGGACGGGCCTGATTTTATTCACGACCTCATCACAGAGCTTGAATTGAAATACCCGGTCAACCCGCGCAGGGTCTATCTATTCGGCCATTCGGCGGGCGCTATATTCGCGCTATACATATCGCTGCTTGAGTCGGAATATTTTGCGGCGATTGCCATTCATGCTGGCGCATTGCCCAGACAGGCATTCAAACTCATCGATGAAGCTAAACGAAAAGTTCCCGTTGCAATCTTCGTGGGAACTGACGACCCCTTCTTTCCTCTCACAGACGTGCGAGCCACGCGCGACGCATTACAACAACGCGGCTTCACAGTGCATCTAACCGAGATACCGGGACACGACCACAATTATTATGGGATTGCGTCGAAGATAAACAACGACGCTTGGGGTTTCCTGAAAAATTTCGAGCTTCAAGCCGACCCTAGATACGAGCAATACAATTTTTCGCATTAGCATGTAATAGATCAAGGGGAGCAGAAGATAGTGGCAAAAGCACCGGCAACAGTTTACGTCTGCCAGAACTGCGGTTTTCAATCCAGAAAGTGGCTGGGCAAGTGTCCTGACTGCGGCGAGTGGAATTCTCTTGTGGAAGAGAGGGCGCGCGTCGCTGCTAAGAAAGACACTGCGCGCGGCGGATTCCGACTGCGCGAAGTCCAGCCGGTCGCATACGGCGAGATTGAATCGCAAGACGACTCCCGCGTACCAAGCGGCGTGGCGGAATTCGACCGCGTGCTTGGCGGCGGCATCGTCCCAGGCTCGCTCATACTCATCGGCGGCGAGCCGGGAATTGGAAAGTCAACACTGCTGTTGCAGATCGCGGACAAGCTGAGCGCTTCAGGCGAGAGCGTGCTTTATGTTTCCGGCGAAGAGAGCGAGCGGCAGATAAAGCTTCGCGGCGAGCGGTTGGGCGTGCAGGCCGATAATCTCTTTCTACTGCCGGAGACAAATCTTGAAAACATTTTCGGCGAGATTGAGAAGATGAGTCCCGGCGCTGTCATCGTAGATTCGATTCAAACAGTCTTTTCGGAAAAGATTGAATCCGCGCCCGGCTCTGTCTCTCAGGTGAGGGAAGTCGCAGGCCAGTTTCTTCTTCTGGCAAAGAACAGAACGATTCCTGTCTTTTTAATCGGCCATGTAACGACAGAAGG
>DATHJK010000370.1:0-2315 GCA_035316225.1 Pyrinomonadaceae bacterium | reverse complement strand
TGGTAAACCGTCAGAAGCTCGCCCCGATAATAGAGCGGGATGAACAGGAGCGAGATAACCACGCGCCCCAGCATGTAGCCCAACACAAGTTGAAGGAACTGAAAATTTCCGCCGCGAGCGAAAGCTATGCCGGGCACGGAGATGAAAGTGATAGTGGAAGTCTCTGTGGCTACGATTGATGCCGCGATAGCCCACCAGGGGACTGAGCGGTCGCCCAGAAAATAGTCGCGCGTCGTCTCCTGTTTCCGGGCGAACCATGTGCCCAGCAGTGTGACGCCAATCAGGTAGCCAAAGATTATTACAAGGTCAAGGACTCTCATCCGTGATGCTGGCTGTTTGAGATTATAGAGCGGTTGAAGAGTATACCTTGAAAACCCGCGCCGGGCATCCGGCTTTCAATCTATTCTTGAGTTAAAGATAAAGAGAGAGCTTTGCACTTCTCGTATGCAGAAGAAGTCACAGGGAGAGATTACACAGATGATTTCAAATCTCAAATCTGAAATCTCAAATGCTCTGTTCTTCTCCGTGCAGCCTCCGTGTACTCTGTGGTAAATCTTCCTTCCCATTCATCCAACAATGCACAGACCCTAAGCTTTCAGCTTCGACACTGCAAGGCCGACAACGCCGTTAGATTCTGCTAGAGCACGCTCCGCCTGCGGGCGCGAGCAACCGGTCCTGCTCATCACCAGCGCCACGCGCAAGTCTCCGCCCGCCTCTTCAAGCGCTTCGCGTGCAGCCGCTTCGTCAAGCGAAGCTTCCAATTGTATGATTCGCACCGCTCGCTCGCGCAGTTTCTCATTAAGCGCCGCAAGATTCGTCATGCGATTGCCCGTGACATAACCCAGCCGAACCATCGTCGCGGTCGAGATCATGTTCAGCACCATCTTCTGCGCCGTTCCGGCTTTCAGACGAGTCGAACCCGCTATGACTTCCGGGCCAACCACAGGGACTATGCTAACTTCTGCAACGCGCGTTACTGCTGAATCCATCACGCAGGTTATAGCTGCCGAGAATGATCCTATAGAGCGCGCATATTCGACGGCTCCGACGGTATACGGCGTGCGCCCTGAAGCGGTTAAGCCAACAACGGCGTCCCCGGCTTTAACACCTCGCGCCTGAAGATCGCGCGCGCCAGCGTCCCTGTCATCCTCCGAAGCTTCGACAGCGCGATAAAGCGCCTCGTAGCCTCCCGCTATGATGCCCTGAACCAACTCCGGCGACACGCCGAAAGTCGGCGGGCACTCCGCAGCATCCAGCACACCCAGCCTTCCCGAAGTGCCCGTGCCAACATAAAAGAGACGCCCACCTAGCTTCAGCCGCTCGACAATTTTTTCAATAGCGCTCGCAACATCATCCAGCACGCGCCCAACAGCCTCCGCCACGCGCGCGTCCTCCTCATTCATCAACCGCACAATCTCCACGACAGGCAAAGAGCCTATCTCGCTCGTGCGCGGATTCTCCTGCTCTGTGACGGGAAGACTGTTCATAAGTGCAGAGTGCAGAGTGATGAGTGATGAATGATAAGAGAAAAGCTTTTGCTTTAATTCATCACTCATCACTCTGCACTCATCACTGCTCTTTTCATCCTGCAAGCGCTAATCTTGGTAGATGCGTGGCGGCCATGCGTGCGGCTGCTTCTGCGGGCGCTAGTTTCGGCGGTGCAGTGAAAGCTCGCGGCGCAAGAGTTTTAATCTGCCTACGCATGTGCGCGAGGATTGTATCGCCCGATGTGAAAACGCCGCCGACATAAGCTACCTGAAAACGCTCGCGTTCCATCTGAAGCTTCTCTATTACTGCGCAGGCCGCCAGGCCAAGCTCGCGCCCCGCTTCAATAACAATTGCGCGCGCTACTCTGTCTCCTTTCTCGGCGGCTTCAATAACGAACCTGGCAAACCCCGCAATGCGGTCATTCGTCATGTGCGGCGCGTAGATGGCGATTGCAAGGTCGTCGTCAGAGGAGGCTTTGAAATAGTCGCAAGCAGCTTCGGACAATTCCGTCTCGTTGCCTCGCCCGTCCGACGCGCGCGCAACTGCCTGCAATGCCCTGCGCGCTATCCACGAACCGCTGCCTTCGTCTCCGGCAATCGGCCCCCAGCCGCCCGCGCACGCTTTCTTCCCGCGCCCGTTCATGCCGCAGCAGATTGATCCTGTACCCGCGATGACGACTAACCCTTGCTCGCCTGCGGTTGCGCCAAACAGCGCGATGTCCGCATCAGTTACAACTTCCAGATGATGTATGCCTAGACCGGTGAGAGCTTCGCGCATGCGCTGGCGCAAATCGCCGCGACGCACGCCAGCGAGTCCAACTTCGGCAG
>DATHJK010000369.1:0-18925 GCA_035316225.1 Pyrinomonadaceae bacterium | reverse complement strand
CGCCTATAAGCTCTCCCTTATTATCGTGAAGAGGAACGTTCGTGACTTCAGCAGTGAACGTAGTGCCGTCGCGCCGCCTGACCGGAAATTCACCAGACCAGCTTTCGCCTGCCCTGAGGCGCGCCATGATTTCATCTGCGCGCTTTTGTGAAGGTGGAGCGGGCGTCAACTCCATTATACTGCGCCCCGTAGCCTCTTCAGCCGACCATCCGTAGAGTTTCTCCGCGAACTTATTCCAGTAGGTGACTATGCCCCGAAGGTCTGTGGCTATAACGGCCTGCCCTACGCTATTGAGCAGGTGCGCCTGAAAGCGCGCGGCATCTACAGCGCTCTGGTGAGAGGCCGTGTCATGCTGGCTGCTCTGTGCTGTGCTGATCGAATCACCTTCCATAAAAGAGTTTTCAGCTTTCAGTTTTCAGCATGGACATTTTTCTTACAGCTTAAAACTGCTTTTTACGTCGGATGGTAGAGCTAATACACCCTCGCGGGAAGCGCACCTCTCAAGAATATCTCATTTCAAAAGAGCCAGTCTAACTTTGACGAGACAGCGAATTACTCATCACTGAAAATTTCTGGCGCTTGAAAGCGAACGCGGCTACAATGGCGCGGTAATTCGGTTAAGCTTTTCAAGCGCACGCGCATCGGCTGCCCTCTCTCTCAGGCTCATCTGATTTCAAACATGGCTGTCACTCCCGGCGCACAATTCGGACGCTACAAAGTTCGCTCACAATTGGGCGCGGGCGGCATGGGCGAAGTTTACCTCGCAGAAGACACAGAGCTTGAACGCACGGTCGCGCTCAAGGTTCTGCCCGAACAGGTTGCCGCCGACAAAGAGCGCATGCAGCGCTTCGTTCAGGAAGCTAAAGCTGCATCCGCTTTGAACCACCCGAACATTCTGACGATTTACGAGATAGGGCGTGCAGATAGCGCGCGTTTCATCGCCACGGAATTCATCAACGGCGCAACGCTCAGGCAGCAGATAGCGGCGAGACAAATCTCTTTGAGCGATGCTCTCAACATCGCCATTCAAATCGCGGACGCGCTCGCGGCAGCGCACGCCGTCGGAATAGTTCACCGCGATATTAAGCCGGACAACGTGATGGTCAGACCCGACGGCTACGTTAAAGTTTTAGACTTCGGTTTGGCAAAGCTCACTGAAAGAGAAGCGGCAGACGCGGACACGGAAGCGCCTACGCGCGCTCTGGTCAACACGGGCGCAGGCGTCGTGATGGGCACAGCCAGCTACATGTCTCCCGAACAGGCGCGCGGGGTGCAGGTCGACCCTCGCACGGACATATGGAGCCTGGGCTGCGTGCTGTACGAGATGGTCGCAGGGCGCTCGCCATTCGAGGGCGCGACCGTCACGGACGTTCTCGCGGCGATATTGAACAAAGAGCCTGCGCCGCTTGCGCGCTACCAGCGCAATGTGCCGGAAGCGCTCGAATGGATCGTAACGAAAGCGCTGACGAAAGATAGAGATGGCCGCTATCAAACGGCGAAAGAATTTTTTACAGACTTGCGCCGACTGCGCCAGCGGCTTGAGTTCGAGGCCGAGATGGAGCGCTCTGTTGCGCCGGAACTTTTGAGCAGTTTAGCAAGCGGCGAGACTTCAATAATGCGCGCCACGAATGTGCCGTCGCCGCTCGCGCCGCAGACCTTAAGCGCGCAGACTCCTGCCGAGACGGTCATGAGTGAAGCGGCAGCGCGCACGGCTGAAGTCGGCTCGAAACAGCCTACGACCAGCGCCGAGTACCTGGTTCAGGAGATCAGGCGTCATAAGAGCGGCGCTATCATTCTTTCAGTTCTAGCAATCGCCTTGATTGGCGGTCTAGCGCTCGGACTGCACAAATTTTTCAATTCAAAGAAGTCGTTCGTTCCCTTCCAGAATATGAAGGTGACGAAGCTGACGACGACGGGCAAAGTCACGCTCGCCGCCATCTCGCCCGAAGGCAAGTACGTTGTTCACGTCATTGACGACTTTGGAAAACAGAGTCTATGGGTCAGGCAGGTCGCTACGACGAGCAACGTACAGATTGTTGCGCCTGCTGAAATCTCTTATAGAGGAATGACTTTCTCGCCGGACGGAGATTTCATTTATTACACAGCATATGAGAACAACAACCCGGAAGGCTTCATCTATCAGATTCCTGTCTTGGGCGGTACGCCGAAAAGGCTGGTCGAGGATGTTGACAGCTCGCCGACGATTTCGCCCGACGGTAAGCGGCTCGTCTACATTCGCAGCTACCCGAAACAGGCCGAGCAGGCGCTGTTCATCTCAAACGCCGACGGAACAAACGAGCAAAGAGTTGCTACGCGCAAATCGCCACAGGGATTTCTCTGGGGAACAGGCATAGGGCCAGCGTGGTCGCCTGACGGGAAAGTAATTGCTTGCAGCGTTGTAGATGTGGATTCCGGTGGGCCTTACCAGACCGTAGCGGAGGTGCGCGTCGAAGGCGGAGCAACGCAACCAATCACCACTCAGAAATGGCAGTGGAGCGGTCAGGTGGCCTGGCTTGGCGATGGCAGCGGCCTAATCGTCGTCGCAGGTGAACGGGGGTCAAACGCTACGGGACAAATCTGGAACATCTCATACCCTGGCGGCGAAGTCCGCCGCGTGACCAACGATCTGAACAATTATCGCAACGTGAGCCTCACGGCGGCGGAGTCTCGCGCGCTTGTCACTGTTCAGATTGAAGGGAGGTGGAGCATCTGGGTTGCAGCGAACGGCGATGCGAGCGTCGCGCGCAAAGTAACCTCCGGCAATGCAGATGGAGCGTGGGGAATCGCATTGGCTCCGGACGGGCGCATCGTTTACACGTCGAACACCAACGGCAACGTGGACATCTGGATAGGAGACGCGGACGGAAGCAACCAAAAACAGTTGACCTTCAACGCAGAGGCTGACACTTCGCCGAATGTGACAGCCGACGGACGCTACATCGTTTTCCAATCCAGTCATGGCGACGCTTCACGCCGACCGCACCTGTGGCGTATGGATATGGACGGCGGCAACCTGAAACAGTTGACCAACAGCTATGTAGAAGTAGACCCGGTTTGCTCGCCCGACAGCAAGTGGGTGATTTACGCAGCCAGCACTCCGGGCCAGCGGATTGTACAAAGAATCTCGATTGAGGGCGGCGAGCCTGTGAAACTCACAGAGCCGGGGCTGCTCGTCAACCTCCCGGCCATCTCGCCCGACGGCAAGTTAATTGTTTACACTGTCACTGATCTTGACGCCAGGAAGTTCAGGCTAGCTATTGTGTCGTTTGACGGAGGGCAGCCAACAAAGCTTTTGGACGTTCCGCGAACAGTCGGACTTCCATCCCCCGCGCTCTGGTCGTCTGACGGTCGCTCGATTCTTTACATTGACACGCGCGAAGGTGTCTCGAACATCTGGAATCAGCCCATCGATGGCAGTTCGCCCAGACAACTGACCAACTTCACATCCGATCTTATAGCCAACTTTGCATGGTCGCACGACGGGCATCAACTCACGCTCGTGCGGGGGACAAGGACGAGCGATGTCGTCTTAATTAACGACCTCAGATAGTCGAATCTTTACTCTGAAGTCCAGACCGATTTTCATCTACTAAAAGCAGTTTCAACCCTCTGGCAACAACTCGACCCTTTGCGCTCTTCTTAGCGTCTTAGCGTCTCCAGCGTGAGATGGTTTTTGCACGCAAAGACGCTAAGACGCTAAGATGTTCTGAAACGCGCTCTAACCACCTGCGTCTTAACAAATCCAAAGACTAGCCGTCCCAAGCCTTTTTCCTGTAAGATAACAACTCCGCCATTACGCTTAAACTTTTTAAGAGCATTGCGAACCGAAACCGCACCAACTCCCGACGTTGATAACCTGCGCGCAATCGCGCGCGGGGACGAGAGCGCTCTGGCCGCCGTTTACGATCAATATTCGAGAATCCTTTTCGGCATGATCCTGCGTATATTGAATGACCGCGAAGAGGCGGAGGACGTTTTGCAGGAAGTTTTCCTGCAAGTCTGGCGTCGAGCGGGAGATTACGACGAGACGCGCGGTCGCCCTTTCACATGGCTTGTGACTCTGGCGCGAAGCCGTGCCATTGACCGCTTTCGCGCGCTAAGCTCCAGACAACGCGCGGCGAATGAGGCTGTTAAAGAGGTTTCTGATGAAGTGTCGGATGCCGCCAAGGATGCCTTCAAATCCGAGCAGGGCGAAGCGGTGCGCGGCGCGTTGGCCGAATTGCCGGAAGAGCAACGTCGCGCGTTGCTGCTGGCATACTTCGAGGGGCTGTCGCAATCGGAGATTGCCGTTCGTTTAGGCACGCCGCTCGGCACTGTGAAGACGCGCATGCGTTCTGGATTGATTAAGCTGCGCGAGCTTTTGGGCGCACAGATGGATAGCTTGAGGTAGATTTTTTTTGAGCATGCACGAACCGTACATAGAGATGATCGCGGCTCAAGCGCTCGGCGCGCTTGAGGCTGGCGAATCGCGCTCGCTCGAAATTCATCTGGCGGAGTGCTCGGAGTGTCGAACCGTTCATGCTCAACTCAACGACACGGCTGCGGCTCTGGCTTATACGGCTGGAGAAGTCGAACCCTCGCCCGGGGTGCGTTCGCGTATTCTCGAAAATATTAAAGCAGAGCCTCGCAGGACAGCGACAGAAGAAACCGGAGCGAGCAAGCAAAGCGCGCCATCGAACGTCGTACCCATTACAAAGCCCACGCGCAGCCTGTTCAGAACCGCGCTGAAGTACGGCGCGATTGCGGCCTCCATAATCCTCGCTGCGCTCATCATCGCAACCGTCCTTCTCTGGCGTCAGAACCAGCGAATGAAAGCTGAGATAGCGCAACTCGGCGAGAACGCGAATCGAACTCAACAAGAGCTTGCACGCGAGCGCGAGATTGTAGAAGCGGTCACAGGCCCGGACGCCACATTCCTCAGACTCGCAGGCACGGACGCAGCCCCGCGCGCTCGCGCTCGTCTAGCCTACGATCAGTACACAGGGCGCGCCGTGCTCTTCGCCTACGATTTGCCGCCTGCGCCGCCCGGCAAAGCCTATCAACTCTGGTTCATAGCCGAGGGGCGTCCGCCCATGCCCGGAAGAGTCTTCAAGACAGACCCGACGGGGCGCGCTATGCTCCGCGACGAAGTGCCCGCCAACGGGCGCGACGCCAAAATCTTCGCCGTCACGCTAGAGCCTGAAAGCGGAGTACAAGCGCCCACGAGCAAACCGTATCTGATCACACCAGTTTCATAGTTTGAGGGCATCGCGCCTACTTATGAATATGGCGGAAAGAAAAGTAGATTGAACATTAAGGCAAAAAGTGTAGCCGACGGGTTCATTCCGTTGGCTACACCTTTAATCTCTTCCCCTTAAAATATTCTCACATCGCTCTTCTCTAATGGCCGTGCCGGGTCTTCTTCATCTTCGGCCCGGCGTCTATCTGGCTCTGCGGTAGCGCGGGGGCGGGATGAAAATTCGATGGGAGCGGTGTGCCTGTTGCGGATGAATTAACTTCGACTATCTGGCTCTTGAGCGAGCCTAGAATGTTCAGCATATCGGTCTGCTCCTGCTGGCCTATGTTTAGATGATTCATAGTGGCAACGAGGTCTTCGACCGTCGCGTTCCATTCCCCTTCGGTCACCTGCATGTGCTGGTGCGTCTTCTTCATGGTCTGCCCCGTGTACTCGCATGGGCCACCCGTCACCATGCACAATTGCTCAATCAAGTGCAGACGCAGGCGCGGGATATTGGTATTAGCCAGCTTCTTGTTGATGCGCGTGTCCGCTGCGAGACGCGCCGCAGCATCATCAACAAAGGCTGTGATTGCGGGCAGACCGCCCAGACGCTCGAAAAGCGTTCTCTGCTGTGCTGTGCTGGCAGAAGCGCTGCTGGAGTTGGCGTTCATGCTGCCTTGCGCCTCGGCGCTCAGGGCTGAAACTGAAAACAAAAGAAGTGCTATGAGTAGAGCTTTACACTTGCCCATTCTCGATTCTCCTTTCAGGTTTGTGTCACAGGAATTTCGGTTTACCCGCTTGATTCAAACGAAACATTTTCAAGACCTGCCACATAATACGTAGCACGCCTGCTGGCCGGATTTTTAGAGAAGACTATTTTAGCGCAACGCCCTCTTCAATAAAAATAGTTTTGCTGGCGGCTCAACTCCCGGCGCGAAAACTGCTAAACTATGCGGAACCGCCATTTCCCCTGCGCGGGCTATATTAATGGAGCGAACGAGGGAGCCTTAGAAGTGGACGAGAAGAAACCTGTATTGACTAATTCGATCTCGGACGAGACCGGGCAGTACGATGCGCGCTTCGTACTGTGGCGCAAATTCTGCGCCGAGAACAACATTCCTGTCGAGACGCTGCCCAGCGACCTTGAGGAAGAGGCGCGCGAGAAGTGGGAAAAGATTAAGGAAGCGCGTCTGCAAAAACCTGCGCCGAAGTAGTCCTGACGAAAATCATTAGCGTTGTAGCTTGAGACTAAGACCCAGTGCTTAACCCTCCTCATATTTTCAAAGTAGCCTGCTACCCGAAAATCCTCTCCCTCTTCTAAAAGTAGCGCCCTGTGTTATAGACACCCGTGAGGAAAGGGTTCGTTCTCCTCTCGCGCCCGATGGTGGTTTCAGGCCCGTGACCGGAATAGACCATTACGTCGTCGCCGAGCGGAACGATTCTGTTCATAAGCGAATCCATCAACTGCTCGCTTGAGCCGCCCGGCAAGTCAGTCCTCCCAATCGAACCGGCGAACAGGCAATCGCCCACGAAAACTTTTCTCTCCTTCTCGTTGAATAGCACCACATGACCCGGCGTGTGTCCCGGACAATGAATCACGTTGAATTCTAAATCTCCTACGCTGAAAATCTGCCCGTCCTTCCAATACTCGTCAACCGGCGGCGGCTCTTCGTAATCGAACCCGAGCGCTGCCCACTGCGAGCGCGGTATGCCTATCCACGCGGGCTGTTCCGGCAACCCCTTGTACAACGGCTCGTCACCGGGATGAAGCATAATCTTCGCACCGGGGCGCAATTTTTTGAGCGCCGCCACGCCGCCCACATGATCCAGATGCGCGTGCGTCAAAGCAATCGCCTGCAACTCAAGTTCGTGCTTTTCCAGAGCGGCAACGATCCGCTCCGCCTCGTCGCCCGGATCAATGCAGATTGCGCGCCCGGTTTTTGTACAACCGACGACGCGCGATTTCTGTTGAAAAGCCGTAACGGTTATCTCTTCGATAATCATAGTAAGCCCCTTAAAAAGGCGGTTGAAATCGGCAAATTTGCACCCAAGAGAGTATAATTCTCATAAAGATTTTTCGCCATCAGGAGAGGTTTTAAGAGTATGCCTTTCAGCACTAAGTCCGCCTCACTTGCAAACATTTTAGATAATCTGACGACGGAAGGCGCGCCGGAGCTGACGGAGCATCTTGAAGGGAAGGATTTGCGCTGTTATGCGTGCGGCCATCGCTGCTTGATAAAGGAGGGCAGGCGCGGCATCTGCAAGGTGCGCTACAACGAGAACGGTCACCTGATGGTTCCCACCAACTACGTCGCCGCGCTCGCCTGCGACCCTACGGAGAAGAAACCTTTCTTCCATGTTCTGCCCGGCTCAGACACGCTCACATTCGGCATGCTCGGCTGTGATCTTCACTGCGCTTATTGCCAGAACTTTTTGACATCCCAGGCTTTACGTGACGATGCAGCGGGTGTTGCACCGCAGATTGTGTCGTCGGACCGGCTAGTTGCGATGGCGAAAGCTTACGGCGCGGCGATGGTTGGTTCAAGTTATAACGAGCCGTTGATTACTGCGGAGTGGGCTGTGGAAGTTTTCAAGCGTGCGAAGCCGGAAGGGTTCAGGACGGCGTTCATCTCGAACGGGAATGCTACGCCGCAGGTTCTGGATTACCTGCGCCCGTGGACTGATTGCTACAAGATTGATCTAAAATCAATGTCTGATAAGAACTACAGGCAGTTGGGCGGCGTGGTTGATAACATTCTTGAGACGGTGAAGATGGTTCAGGAGCGAGGATTCTGGGAGGAGATTGTTACGCTGATCATTCCGGGCTTCAACGATTCGGATGATGAGTTGCGGCGAGCGGCTGATTTTATAGCTTCAGTTTCTACTGACATCCCCTGGCATGTGACTGCATTTCATCAGGACTACAACATGACAGAGAACGCTAACACGACCGCCGAGCAATTGATTCGCGCGTGTGAGATTGGGCGCGAGGCCGGTCTGCAATACATCTACGCTGGAAACTTGCCCGGGCGTGTGGGGCGCTGGGAGAATACCTACTGTCCCACCTGCGACCAACTGCTTGTAGAACGCTACGGCTACATCATCAAGCAGGTGACGGTCACGCCCGAAAGCAAGTGTCCGAAGTGCGCCACACAAATTCCAGGCATCTGGAAGTAGGAAGAAAAGGAGAGGGGAGAAGGGTAAAAGGGTAAGAGGGGAAAGGTGCTCAGCAAGCAGCCTGTCAATGCATCTCCCTTTACCCTGTTTCCCTTTCTTCATCCTTGCCCGTCCCGCGCGCGTCAATTTTTCCTTGCGCTAAAACGGAAACAGTATTAGCTTAATCGCCAACAAAGGGTCAGCGGTATTCCCTGCTCGTTCCTGCTTGCGGAGATTTCGACAGAACCTTTCCTAAATTTTGGCGCGCCACACAGTGAAGAGTCCTTCAGAAAGACTCTTACAGGGAATCCGAGGCGATTCATTACTCTTACAGAAGCGGGTTTCGAGCCGGTCTTCAGTCTTATCGAATTGAACTTGAGCCAAAGCGCGGGAAGGAACTCGCGCAACTCTTTTTGAAAGGGGAAGGGAGATGCAGAGGAGCACCTCCAGAAGAAATAGAATGTTCCGAACAATTTTCGCAGCCCTTACCGTGCTGCTTCTGGCATCGGCAGTCTGCGCGCAACAGCGTAACTCCAGCGCGTCGAACCCCGCTAGAAACGCGCACGCGGACGAAGATGCTCCGTTGTTTAACGATTTCAGAGGCGTGCGCATAGGCATGAGCGCGACAGAGGCTCGCACCAAACTGGGCAAGCCGCAGTCTTCTGCCGATGACCAGGATTTTTTCATCATCAACGAGCACGAGACCGTTCAGGTCGCTTACGACACCACTCAGAAAGTGACAGCCGTCTCGATTGACTTCATGGATGGCTCGTCGGACGCGCCTACGGCAAGAGCCGTATTGGGCCAGGAAGTGCCGCCTAAAGCGGACGGCTCCGCCTACCAGATGATTCGCTACCCGCACGCGGGCTTCTGGGTTTCTTACAGCCGCACAGCAGGCTCCACGCCTATAGTCACTGTGACGATGCAGAAGATAAATTAAGGGCAGGTGAAAAGTGATGAGTGATAAGTGATAAGAGAAAAGCCGTGAATCGTAAATAGTGAATAGATAAAAGATTTACTTCCATTCACCTTCTTATCACTTATCACTTATCACTAAAAATTCGATGAGCGACGAGAGCCGCCTTCCGGCGTGCCGTAAAATGGCGTGTACTCTTCGTCGTCTTCGGCGGCCTTGAGGGCGCGCTTGAGTTCGGCCATGTCGCGCGAGGCCGCATCGAATTCGTCCTGATCGAACTGCTCCGCCTCTCCGGCAATAACCAGCACTCTATCCATGCGCTTCCCTGCGCGCTCCAAATCCTCAACCCTGAGCGTTCCCTCTTCGACGGCTTGAACTAAGCAATCGCGCGCTGCGACGAAATTGGCCGCGTGCTCGCAGATTAGAATCGAATCAGAGCCTGCTTGAATCGCGCGCAAACTGGCGTCCGCAACCGAGAGCGTCTGCACGACTGCGCCCATCTCCATGTCGTCCGTAATCACCAGCCCGTCATATTTCAGTGCCAAACGTAAGAGTCGCATCACGACGTTGCTGCTGATTGTGGCCGGAAGATTCTGGAAATTTTCTATTGGCGGCAGTTCGCCAGTTCGCCGGAACCACGCCTGCAAGAATTCCGAGACTTCAGGGAACGCAGCGTGGCTGACCATCACCGAATTGAGACGCTCGCCCGGACGGTGCGACATCAAATCCATAAAGGGCACAAGGTCTCTCTCAAGAATCTCTTCCCAACTGTGCTGCACTATTGGAAGCCTGCGATGCGAATCAACGGTCGAGCCGCCCAGCCCCGGAAAATGTTTGCCGCACGCGGCCACACCGCCTTCCTGAAGACCGTCAAGAAACGCGCCCGCCAGCATTGAGACTTTTGACGGGTCTGTGCCGAACGTTCTGGCGCGCAGCCCGTTGTTCTGATTATCGCCTGAAAGATCCAGCACGGGAGCAAAATTCATGTTGAAGCCCATCAGGCGTAGAACGCGCGCCGTCAGCTCCCCGAATTTTTTAGCCAGGTCAGAGCGCCCTGCTTTCTGCACGGCTTTAGCCGACGGCATAGGTTCCGAGATGTGCCGGAAGCGATCAACGAGTCCGCCTTCCTGGTCAACTGCGATGATGACTTGATGCTCCACCGAATCGCGTATCTGCGCGTTCAGAAGTGCGACCTGTTCTGCCGATTCAATGTTGCGAGCAAACAGCACGACGCCGCCCGGCTGAACTTCATCTAGAAGCTTGCGCGTCGCGCGCGTCAGAAGCGTTCCGGGCAGACCTATGAAGAGCGCTCGCCCGGCTTTGCGCTTAAGGTCTTGCGCATCTACCTTTTTTTCAGAAGGCTTCGACATAGAAAAAATTTGTTGCTTACAAGCTTAATGGCTTAATGGAACGTTTTGCAAGAATAGGAACTGGCATCAACGGTTACACCGAAGAAGAACAGATTATTTGAGATTATGAAATGCTCTATGCATCCTCCGTATACTCTCTGGCCCGCGATGGTGAATCTTACTCTCCATAAAACCCAACTGAAATTCGCTCTAAACCAAAGCCTGTGCTTTGATGCCCGCTTGAACTGTTTCTTTGGCCGCCTTACTATTCTCTTCTATAACTCTTTTCGGGACCGAATGAACACATTGACCGACATAACAATCAGCCCGGCCATTCTTACGGAAAAGATTAAGGCAAGGGCGCACATGGAAGGCTTCGAGAAGGTGGGAGTGGTGGGCGCAGAAGCCTTGACCGGGGAGCGTGCGAGGCTGGAAGAGTGGCTGAGGCGCGGGTTTCATGGCGAGATGCGCTGGATGGCGCGTGACACGGAGCGGCGCACAGACCCGCGCGAAATTTTCGCTGAAGCGCGCTCGGTCTTAGCAGTTGCCCTAAACTATTTCACGCCGCACAGGCATAGCGATGAGTCTTCCTGCGGCAAAATCTCACGCTATGCATGGGGCGACGATTATCATGACGTGGTTGGCGAGAAGTTGAAACGCCTTCTAGCGTGGATTAAGGCGGAATTTCCGGGCGCGGAAGGAAAAGTTTGTGTTGACATTCAGCCTACTATGGACAAGGCTTGGGCCGAGCGGGCTGGATTGGGCTGGATAGGCAAGCACACGAATTTAATCACGCGCGAGTACGGCTCCTGGGTATTTCTGGGCGAGCTTCTGCTGAATTTAGAACTCGAATACGACGAAGAACCTACGGAAGACCATTGCGGAACCTGCACCCTATGCATAGACTCTTGCCCGACCGGCGCAATTGTAGAAGAGTATGTTCTTGACTCTGGACGGTGCATCTCTTACGCGACGATTGAGCTTCGCGCCCCGGAGATGCCGGAGGAGGTTGCTTCAAATCTGGAGGGCTGGCTCTACGGCTGCGACGTTTGCCAGGATGTTTGCCCGTGGAATCGCTTCGAGCAGGTGACCGATGAAGAGAGGTTTGAGCCGCGACGGGGTGAAATTGCGCTGGAGCATTCTCAGGTTCTGGAGATGACGCATGAAAATTATGTAGAGCGCTTCCGCCGCAGTGCTATAAAGCGTGCAAAACTCTCAGGACTTCAACGAAACGCGCGCACGCTGCTGAAAACGAAATGAGGAGAAAAGATGAAACCAATCGCCACTCTCTTGATAGCCTTTCTCATCCTGCCTTTTATGATACGAACAACTGAAGCACAAAGAAGAGTACGAAACAGGGAAGCGTCTTCCCCGGATGCCCTGCGCCGAATGGCGGACGACTATTATCGCTGGCGCAACGAGAATTACCCCGTAGGCAGCAGCGACGACGGACTGCACACGTGGGACAATCGTTTGACAGATTACTCGTGGCCTGCCGTCCTCAAGCGAAGACAGCACGTGCGCGAGCTTCTGGATCAAGTCAACGCCATGCAGACCTCAAACTGGAACAAGAACGACCGCATTGACTGGATTCTGTTTCGTTCGCAACTGGAAGGCGTTGCCTTCTTCGACCGCGTGATTGATTTCGAGGAGGCTGATCCGCAAACTTACGTCAACGAATGCAGCAACGGCATCTTCTCTTTACTGAAGAAAGAATATGACACGAAACGCAATCGCGCTCTTTCGGCTACGGCTAGATTGAAGCAGATGCCCGCGATGATTGAAGAGGGCAAGAAGAATTTGCGTAAGCCCGTGAAGCTTTACGCGCAGCTTGCGATTGATTCCGCTCGCTCGATTGACAGCCTCTTCACAGACAGCATGATGTCGCTCGCGGAAGGTTTATCGCAGGCGGAAAGAGATGATCTTGTCATGGCGCGCGATGGCGCTATCAAGGCGATTCACGCTTACGCCGACTGGTTGGAGCAGCATGTTAACGGCATGGTCGCCTTCTCGCCTATGGGCGTCGGCAACTACAACTACTATCTGAAGCGCGTTCTTCTTCTGCCTATCAATTCGGAGCAGTTGGAGATGCTTGGACAGGTAGAGCTTGCGCGATACCGCGCGCTTGAATCCCTTCTGCCAGACCCATCGCTTGCAGACCCCAATCCTGCCAGAAGCGCAAACATACCCGCCAACCAGGACGAGTTTCTTCAAGCTTACGAGCGGCGCGAAGCCGAGATGATAGATTTCCTGAAAACAAATCATCTCATAACGCTCCCCTCTTATCTGGGCCACTTCTATATTCGCCAACTGCCGGAAGCGTTCAAGCCTACAAGTCCCGGCGGATTCATGAACGCGCCGGGCCGCTACGACCGCGACCCCTCCGGCTTCTATTTCATACCGACATACAATCCGCAGAGCAGGAACTTTTATATTCGCGCTGCGATTGAAGACCCGCGCCCCATCCTGGGCCACGAAGGCATTCCCGGACACTTCGTGCAACTCTCAATCGCCAACCATCTTTCCGATGAAATCAGACGCCAGCACTCGGATACAGTCTTCATTGAAGGCTGGGCGCTCTACGGCGAAGAGATGCTGATGCGCACAGGTCTTTATCCGAACAACTCTGCGTCGCAGGGACAAATCCTGCGCCTCTCACGCTATCGCGCCGCGCGCATAGGCGTTGACGTGAACCTGCACACGGGGCGCTGGACGTTCGAGCAGGCCGTGAAATATTTCATGGAGGCGGGCGGGCTTGACCGCGAGGCTGCCGAAGGCGAAGCGGCGGGCGCTGCCGCCAGCCCAACGCAGAAGATAAGCTACATCACCGGCAAGTGGCAGATTATGAGATTGCTGGGGCGTTACCGCGACCAGCAGGGCGCTAATTTTCGTCTGGGTCAATTCCATGATGATCTGATCAAGAATGGAAGCCTGCCGCTTTCAGTCATCGAATGGATTTTACTGGACGATCCTTCGTCGGTCGAACAAGCATTGCGTTAAGAGCAGGAATCAGAGGTCAGAGGACAGAGGTTAGAGGTTAGTGAAAAGCATTTGACTGACCTCTAACCTCTGACCTCTGACCTCTGACCTCTACCTTATGAATCTTGGCCCGAAGTGGCATTTGATGTCTGACGAGGAGTTGCTGGACGTGCGCATATGCGACCTGCCTTTGCGCATTCATCGCACTCCTCTGGCCGAGCGCGTCAAGCGGCTCTACGAAGAGTTGGGGGCGCGCGGCATACGCTTTCGTCCTCACGTGTGGCTGGGCGAAGAATGGTTCTCGCCGGACGGCGTGCCGGGCATAGCCATTCCCTTCTATCTGGCCCACCCGCGACTGATGAAACTGGAGCGCAAGCAGATGCTCGAAGTCGAAGGCGGCACGGAGGCCGAGTGCATGCGTATTCTTCGCCATGAAGCAGGTCACTCGATTGACGCGGCCTACCGCATTCATTTCAAACGACAGTACCGCGAGCTTTTCGGCTCGTTCGCAAAACCTTACCCGCGCTCTTACAAACCGAAACCCGAAAGCCGCAATTTCGTTCTTCATCTCGGCGCTTGGTACGCGCAGGCTCACCCGGCTGAAGATTTCGCGGAAACTTTCGCAGTCTGGTTGCGACCGAATTCGCGCTGGCGTCGCCGTTACCAGGGCTGGCCTGCGCTTAAAAAGCTGGAGTACGTTGACGCGCTTGTGCGAGAGATTCGAGCGACGCCTCTAAAGAATCGCCGCCGCGAGAAGGTCGAACCGCTCTCGAAACTGAACATGACTTTGCGCGAGCACTACCGCAGAAAACGCGCGCACTACTATTTTGAATTGCCCGCCTCTTATGACAGGGATTTGACGCGCATCTTCTCGATGGATTCAAACAGTCGTTCGCATCCGCCCGCTTCGAGCTTCCTCAGAAGCATACGCCCTGAAGTGCGCGAGATTGTTGCTGAAGGAACGGGCGTTCACCAGTACACGATTGACCACGTGCTCAAAAATATGATCGAGCGCTGCAAGGATTTAGGCTTGCGCGTCAACACGACGAAGCGACAGGCGCGACGCCGCGTGCTGGTGGTTCTCACCGTGCAGGTGATGAAGGTTCTGCACACTGGCTATCACAGAATCGCCGTATGAGTTTTCAGATTAAAAACAGGCTGCGCGTCGTCGTGCTGGTTCACGAGAACCTTGTGCCGCCCGAATCCCTTGAAGGTTTGAGCGAGAAGCAGATTCTTGAGTTCAAGACGGAGTATGACGTAATCTCTACGATCAAGAAAATGGGTCACGACGTTCAGCCGCTCGGACTCTACAGCGATCTTGGCGTTATCTCCGCCGCGATTCAAGACTATCGCCCGCACATAGCCTTTAATCTTCTGGAAGAATTTCACGGCTACCCGCTGTTTGACCAGCACGTGGTCAGTTATCTTGAGTTAATGCGACAGCCCTATACGGGCTGCAACCCGCGCGGGCTTACACTCGCGCACGACAAGGGACTCTCCAAACAGATTCTCTCTTATCATCGAATAGCCGTTCCGGCTTTCGCCGTCTTCGAGAAGAACCGCAAGGTGCGTCGCCCCGCGCGATTGAAATTCCCGCTGCTCGTGAAATCTCTGACCGAAGAAGGCTCTGTAGGAATAGCGCGAGCATCGCTCGTAAACGACGATGCGAAATTGAAAGAGCGCGTAGAGTTCATTCATCGCCAGCGCGGCACGCACGCCATAGCGGAGCAGTACATAGTGGGGCGCGAGGTTTACGTCGGCGTCATAGGCAACCAGAAGACGCAAGCTTACGCGCCGTGGGAGCTTGTCATGCAAAACCTCCCGGAGGGCGCGCCGAACATAGCGACGCTGAAAGTGAAATGGGACCCTGCGTACCAGAAGAAGATAGGCGTCGTCACGCAACCGGCGAATCTTCCGCCCGATCTGGAGAACAAACTTGTGCGCCTGTCCAAGCGCATCTATCGGCTGCTATTTCTGAACGGCTACGCGCGGCTCGATTATCGTTTGACCGATGATGGACAGCTCTATCTGCTGGAAGCGAACCCCAACCCGAACATAGCTCACGGCGACGACTTCGCAGACTCAGCCGCGCACGGCGGCGTCTCTTACGAGCAACTTCTACAGAAAGTGATGACGCTGGGCTTGAGTTATAACTCTATGGGTTAAGCGAACGGGTAGCAGGTCAATTTCAACTTATCGCTTCGATAAATACAGTGTGAAAATTTCACGCCTGATCCACTGCCAGCGAACGCCGAAGAAGTTGCAAAGCTCCGAAATTGAAGTTTAAGAGTAAGGAGATTGAAAGTCATGGCAAAGGTCGAACTCACTGTTAAGCTCGAAGCAGTAGAGAACAGCAAGGTCGTTCCTCGATTCACCCTGCCGAAGAAAGAGAGCGCGAAGTTCGGCACGCGCGCTCGCGTCGCGGTCGCGGGCACAATCAACGGATTCCCCTTTCGTTCTTCAATCTTTCCGACAGGCACGGGCACGCATTACATGGCAATCAACCGCGAGATGCGCGCGGGCGCGAATGTAAAGATAGGCGACCGCGTGAAGATAACTCTTGAAACAGACACCGAGCCGCGCACCGTAGAAGTCCCTGCGGATTTGAAGAAGGCTCTGTCTAAATCAAAGCCCGCTCACACTCGCTTCGAGAAACTCTCCTACACGCATCGCAAAGAGTACGTTCAATGGGTAGAAGGGGCGAAGCGGCAGGAAACGCGCGCATGCAGAATCGAAGAGGTTATCAAGCGCCTCTCTTCATAACTTGAGCTTGAAATAAAAGCTGGCTGGCATGAATTCTGCAAAGAGAGAACTGACACTGATTTTCGCGGCTATGGCATTCTTCCTTGTCATCTGCGCTGCGGCAGTATTTCTGTTTGTCAGGCAATGGCTGAGGGAAAGAAGAGATAGGTGAAGCCGAAAAGAGTGGAAATCTTAGAGCCGCCGTGAAGCGCTAAATGTGTGCTGCACGGCGGCTCTAAGATTTTGAGGAGGGGTCGCTTATGCGACTCCTCTAATCAATGCTCAAGCAAGCTGAACGTTAGTTGTTTACTTTGACAGCCTCGACATCTTCGAGAGCGTTGTGAATCTTTAGAAACTCAACAACATCGGAATTGCTGTTCTCTTCTGCTCGCTTCAGGGCTGTGTTGCCGTCGTGATCGCGCGCATTTATGTCTGCGCCTGCGTTAAAAAGCGCCTCGACTATCCCGACTTTACCGGCTCCCGCCGCAGCCATCAGCGCGGTCTGGCCTTCATGGTTCGATGCGTTGATCTTTGCTCCCGCGCTGATTAAGGCTCGAACGACCTCCACTGTGCTGTACTGCGCGGCCATGATTAGAGGCGTGTCGCCGTCCGAGTCTCTTGCGTTGACTCTTGCTCCTGCGGCCACCAAATCCCAGACCAGCGCTGCTGTAGCATCCTCGTCCAGCCTCATCAGCGCCGTCTGCTTGTTCCCGGCGCGTGCGTTAACATTTGCGCCGGCGTTGATGAGGGCGCGCACTATATCGCGGTTGCCGTGCATGACAGCTTCATCAAGCGCGGTCGTATACGTATACTCGTCTCTATTGTTCACGTCAGCGCCTTCGTTAATCAGTTTCTTCACCGTCTCAAGGTCATTGTCCGAGGCAGCTATGACCAATGGATTAGAGGCCGAGATTGAAACTACTCCACCTGTAGTCTCAGCCACAACTGTAACTGTTTGCATGGTCGAATTCAGATGGGTTTCCTCGCCCGCTTGCAAACTGACGGGGATAGCCTCCGTCACAAAGAGACCTGCCTCTATTCTGAGCGTGTAGCTTCTCGCTTCAAGAGACTGAAAAGAGTATTGGCCTGACTCATCTGTGGTGGCGGTGTATGCACCGCCCGTCACCACGCTTACCAGAGTGACGGTAGCGCCCGGAACAACTGCCCCGTTCGAGTCTGTGACTGTCCCTGTAAGGGTAGCGCTTCCGCCGCCTGCATTTGTGGTGCTTGAATTCGTCAACTGGATTGTTTGCTGGCAGGCTGCCGGTGCGGGTTGATTCGTTTGCGAGACGGTTTGAGCCGCGACGCTTGAAGAGAGACCGAGCGCAGCAGAGAAAGCTCCGGCTGCTATTCGTGAAGCGCGCCTCCTGATTTGATGAAGGCGATTCGGAGAATCCAGCGTTAGAATCGTGCTGTCCGGGCGCAGGTGATACCTCAGGCACAGCCGCCCGTGCGAGCGCGCCACGAGTTCGAGAGCGCGTTTTCTGGTCATCTCGGAAATGTTGTTGACGTGCTTGCTGCAATGAGCGCAGAAACGCACATGGTCGTTTCCCTCCATCTCATGCCATTCGGCTTGGCAGGGCGACGGAATTTTTATGCGATCAAGCAGGTCTGAAGCGTTGGACATAGGCGTTCTCCTTTCAACAAAAAGACTGTTTGAGTGGAGAGCCTGGGGAGAAGCTCAGGGACTTTGCTTTCAACGTTTGCGAAACGATAAATCGCAGGCCCCTGGGGATGGACATTGATCTTGGCTTTCTGATGCTCAAAAGGCGGCAGCGCGTTTGTCGGAAGATTCGGATTTTTTATGAAAATTCGCAGCGCCGAACCCTTAAGCCTCCTCTCGCGTCTCTGCGATGATGAAATCTTTTAGACAATCTTTCATCGAAATTAGTTCCATTAGCCATACGCGAAACGCATTGCCTGCGAGCAGAGTGGGCTTGGAATGCTGGTGGCCTGCATCGTATGATTGTCTTTACTGGAATTTCCGCGCGCGGTGTAAAAAGGAAGTAAGGATAAATTGGAGCGATTTCTTAAAGATTCATACGGGCGTATGATACGCGATCTGCGCGTGTCGCTGACGGATCGCTGCAATTTTCGCTGCTTCTACTGTTTGCCGCACGGCGAGCCGCCCATCGCGCCGAAAGAACAGATGCTCTCTTACGAAGAGATCGAGTACGTGTGCGACATCTTTGTAGAGCTTGGCATAGAGAAGATTCGATTGACAGGCGGCGAGCCTATGATGCGCCGCGACATAGAGACGATCATCGAAAAGCTCGCGCGGCTTAAACCCCGCCTTCACGATCTGGCGCTCACTACCAACGGCTATTTTTTGCCTGACCGCGCCGAAGGACTGAAAGCTGCCGGGCTTGACCGCATCACGATTAGCCTGGACAGTTTGAAGCGCGACGTGTTCAGGCAGATGACTGGCGTTGACGTGCTTGATCGAGTATTAGAAGGAATTTCAAGTGCGAAGCGCGCCGGTCTTTATCCGATTAAAGTCAACGCGGTTATCGTGCGCGGGCACAATGACAACGCAGTAGCAGACTTCGCAGCGTTCGCACGTGA
>DATHJK010000368.1:0-3348 GCA_035316225.1 Pyrinomonadaceae bacterium | reverse complement strand
ACCGTAGCGTTCCTGGTTGACATCTCAGACTCTATGCGCGGCGTCGCTGCAAAGCGCACGCGCCATATCATAAGCACGTTCATCAAGGCTGCCGATCCGCGAAACAATTACGTGCTCTTCGTCTTCAATAACAGATTCAAGAAGGTTGGCGAGTACGCGGGAGACAGGGCTGGCTGCAAGTCGCTGCTTGCAGCGCTCGAACATCAAAAGTACGGAGGCGGCACGGCTCTCTATTCTTCAGCGCGGGACGCTCTGCGAAAAGTTGTAGAAGCGCAGGGAGTGGGGAAACTCGCTTTCATCATCATCACAGACGGAGTGGATAACGCCTCGTTTGCGAACTACAGGCAGATGGGCGACAGCCTTGATACTTTCGGCGGATTCGCATGCGCTTTCGTCGTCTCAACCCCCTCTTATGTGGATGGCGTCTACACTCCCGAAAGCGAAACGTCTCGCATAGCATCACGATTGAGCGATGCCATTGGCGCGGAAGCATTCGTCGCGCGCGGTCTCGAAGAAGATGTCAGTGAGATCGCGCAAAGGGTCGCAGAGATGATGACGCTCTCTGTCGAGCTTAGCTTCTATCCGGAGTTTCCAGCCGGAGAAATAGGCGCGCACTCTATTCGTGTCGAATACAGAAACAGGCCACGCGACATCAGGGTTACCTCACGCAAGCGCTACATAATCGAATCGCCATCGGCACGCGCCAACCATCGTTCTTTCTGAAGCTACTTCTTCCCTTATGAGCGAATCATTGGGCGGCGCGTTCTCTATAATGGTTAATGAGTGAAGCCCTGTTCTGGAAGACATTAGCCTTCATGCAGAGGAGGAGTTGATAGACTCTGCATGAAGGCTATGTTGAGGAGGTTTTTAGTAAAGAAAGATCGTGTCGTAGATGCTGCGCACTTTGTAGCCCGCTCGCAGGTAGAACTCGTGCGCTTTCAGATTTCGCTCGTTGACCAGCAGGCAGACTGAGCTTGCGCGCATCAGTAGACTGCGGCTTAGTTGAGAAAGGCAGCGCAGCCCGTAGCCTTTGCCGCGCTCAGACTGATTGACGTAGATGCCTTCCAGGTAAATGCAGCTTGAAGTCTCTGCGATGATGTCCGCCTTGAAGATCAAACGCCCCGCTTCGACCCAGACCCATACTCTTCCGCTCTCTATGCGGCGCGCGCAACGTTTGCGGAATCCTTCAGCATCAACTTCGAGGGGGTTGATCCCGCTCTCTTCAAAAGCCATCTGCGCGTGCACGGGCAGAATCATTTCCAGGTCATCAAGCGTCGCCTGTCGCAATCCGCGCACTTCCTTGCGCACGGCTATGGGCCAACGCTGCTCGAACAATATCTCGCGGCACATCAGACGCTGCGACTGCCCGCCTTCAGCGTAAAAACTCCAGAACTCCTCTATGCGTTCCCGCTCGCCCATAATCATGTGCGTATGCGGCGCGCTTTGCGCAACGCGAGCCAGATATTCTGTGGCTTCAGCCGAACGCGCTTCGATCAAAGTAGCATGGCCTATTAAAGCGACGCCCAGTAGCTGTCCCTGTGCGTTGCGGCAACCGTAGAACAAGCCTCGGTTCAAAGGACTGATGATGCCGTTGTCACGTATCATGCTGCTCATGAAGACTGTGTGAAGCGGTCTCGCGGCGAGAAAATTCAGGACTTCCGTCTCTTCACCGTTGGTCATCTGAGCGACCGAGAGAGAGTCGGCTGCAAGCGCAGGAAAATTCGAGCGAAGCGGCGCGAAACTCTCGCTGAAGGTCATTGCAGTTTGTCTGTTCATGTTGCCTCACACTTCTTTATCTAAAGGTTGAAAGTGAAGTTACTGCAAACGATCCATCAGTAATTCATAAAACCCACACCATTATCTGCGGTGATTGCCATAGAAGCTGTGTTGTCTCCATAATAGAGCACGGCGAGAGCTTTGGTCGAAGCGCTATCACCCAGCAGCACGCCGTCGCCCAGCAACACGCCATCACCTAGAAGCACTCCGTCTCCAAGCAACACGCCATCGCCTAAGAGCACGCCGTCGCCCAGCAACACGCCCGCTCCTATGAAGGTCTTGCCGCTGCTCATCGTAGAACCCGTGCTCGTCATGATGCTATCGCCCAGCAGCACGCCCTTTGACATCATAGTGGCATCGCCTAACAAAACACCGTTGTTGACGAGCAAGCCGTCGCCCAGCAGCACGCCCTGAGCGTAAACCTTCTGATAGAGCGCAAGCCCTGCGCCGGTCGCGTAGGTTTGACCCATTATGATTCCCTGCGACCAGGTGAAGGTGAACCCGGCGATGGTCGTGTATGGCGAAGGCGGCATTTTACTGAAGACCGGCGTGCCCACAGGCGTCGAGGCAATCAAATCCGTGCGGGTTATCTTGGTAAGTTGAATGAGTCCGGCCACGTTGATTTGACCCGCGCCCTGCTCGAACATATTGAAGTTCTTGAGAGGTTGAGCCGTGTACATCAAGAGAGCCTTAACCATGTTCGGCGTAAGATTTGGATTTAGCTGCAAGGCCAGAGCTGCCGCGCCCGCAGCTACCGGCGTCGCCATAGAAGTCCCGCTCAGCGTCATCATGTCGGAGGTTGCGCTTGGGCTGACGTTATCATCCAGGCTCGGATTCTGTCTGACCAGAGCGTTGTTTACCGATTCGGCTCCGACCAGCTTGTTGCCGGGCGCAACCAGATCGGGTTTGATCAGATTGTCATAGTGCTTGACGCCGTTAGAGGCTGTCCAGTAGCTGCGCGTTGGCCCGCGCGAGCTGTAGGTCGCCACGCCGTCGTCGGCGCGTGTGTCCGTGCCGAACGTGTTGACTGCGCCGACCGTAATCGCGGAAGGCTCGTTGCCGGGCGAATGAATCTGCCCGTAAACTTTTTTGCCAAGTGCGTCATGTCCTTCGTTGCCTGCTGCCGCTACGACCACGACGCCTACGTTCGCCAGTGAGCGCACGGCGCGATCAACCGGGTCATTCTTATAAGAGTCAATCGCCGCTCCGCCCAAACTCATGTTGACGACGCGAATGTTGTAGGTCGCGCGATTTGCCAGCACCCAGTTAAGGGCGTTCAGAACCGCTGCCGTCGTACCGACTCCACTAGAGTTCAAGACGCGCAGGTTGATTATCTTCGCATCCGGCGCAATGCCTACGTAGCTTGCCCCGGCAATCATTCCATTGCCCGCAGCTAACGAAGCGACGTGCGTGCCGTGACCGTATGGATCGTCGGTTCTTCCTTCGCCCGTAAAATCACGGCTGAAGACTATACGCGATTTTCCGTCGCGCCCCAGGAACGCTTTATGCGCGGCATAAATTCCAGAATCCAGAAAAGCGATGCCGATGCCTGCGCCGCCCACCTTCGTAGTT
>DATHJK010000367.1:0-3547 GCA_035316225.1 Pyrinomonadaceae bacterium | reverse complement strand
GCATCATTTGTCTGAAATTCAGAGCTGTCTGCGGGGCGCGCGGCTGCGACCATGGGAATGAAAGGCGCTGCGGTCTGCGTGACCTCCGGCGGCAGTTCTTTCGTAGTGATGCGCCCATCGTTTGAGAGCAACACGGCGCGCTCAAGACAGTTGCGAAGCTGCCGCACGTTGCCGGGCCAGCCATAGGCTCTTAAAGCATCCAGCACTTCCGGCGTCAATTCCGGCACGTGCGCTGTGCGTAATTGCTTCAGTATGTGGTGCGCCAGCGGCTCTATGTCGTCGGGTCGCTCGCGCAGCGGCGTGAGGTGAATCTGGAATCCATTGACGCGATAAAGCAGGTCTGAGCGAAATTGCCCGTTGCCAACTACGTCATCAAGGTTGCGATTCGTGGCCGCGACTATACGCATGTTGACTTCAACTTTACGCACGCCGCCTACGCGAAAGAAGGTACGAGTCTCAATCGCGCGAAGCAGCTTCGCCTGAAGCTGCGTGGGCAATTCCGTTATCTCGTCAAGAAAGAGCGTGCCGCGATCCGCCAGTTCGATCAGACCCAGCTTGCGCGCTTTAGCGCCGGAAAACGCACCGGCCTCGTATCCGAAGAGTTCCGATTCGAGAAGCGATTCCTGAAACGCCGCGCAGTTCAGATCAATGAAGCTGGCGTCCGAGCGGTTCGACAAACGATGAACCGCGTGCGCAACCAATTCTTTGCCCGTGCCCGATTCGCCTGTGATTAGAACGGAAGTATCCGACGGAGCGACCCGCCCGATCAAACGAACGGCCTCGCGCATCTGCTCCGAAACGGAAACGATTTCGGGCATAGGCGACTGGCGCTCTAACTGTGCGCGTAGCCGCTGATTGTCAACTCGAAGCGCGCGCTTCTCTGCCGCCTGCTTCACCAGCGCATCAAGCTCTGTAATCCGATAAGGTTTTGTGAGGTAATCGTAAGCGCCTAGCTTCATCGCCTCGATTGCCGTCTCGACCGTAGCGTGGCCTGTGAGCATTATGACTTCGGGCGGGTTGGGACGTTCGTGCACGCGGCGCAAGAGTTCCATGCCGTCCATGCGCGGCATGTTAATGTCGCAGAGCATCACGTCAACGTTGCTCTCCTCCAGCTTGCGAAGCGCCGCTTCGCCGTCCGGCGCGGCATGCACTCTGTAGCCCAGACGCTGCAACTCTTTTTGAAGCACGAGCCGCAAATTAGCCTCGTCCTCTGCTATCAGAAGTCTCGCTTTCGTCTGCTCTTCGCTCAACCTACAATCTCCCCTTCGTGCCTCTGTGCGGCGGCTGGCAGCCGCATGGTGAAAGTCGTGCCCGCGCCGATTGCGGATTGAACATCAAGACGCCCACCGTGATCTTCTACGATACCATAACAGACGGCCAACCCAAGCCCCGTGCCGCGCCCAACCTCTTTCGTAGTGAAGAACGGATCGAAAATCTTCGTAAGATTTTCGGGCGCTATGCCCAGCCCCGTGTCGCTCACTTCCACCAGCACGTTACCGTCTTTGTTGCGAGCGCGAAGTGTCAAGCGCCCGCCATCCGGCATGGCGTCAATCGCGTTCGTTGCCAAAGCTATGACAGCCTGCTGCAACTGCCCCTCATCGCCCTCTATCACCGATGTATCCTCGCCGACTTCGACATGAATCTCAACTTTTGCGCCGCGCTTCTGGTGTGCGACGAGCCGCGCGGCTGAAGCGAGCACGCCGGGCAGATTAACGGGCGCGTGCTCTCCGACGGCGCGCGTGCGGCTAAAATCCAACAAGCCGTTTGTGATTGACTTGCAGCGAAAAGCCTCGCTACGAATGATGCCAAGATATTCCCTCAAATCTTCGACTTCGCTCGAAGCATCGAACGCGCCTTCATGCACGCGAGATTCAAGCGCCTCGGCACAGGCCGAGATGGTTGCGAGCGGATTGTTTATCTCGTGAACTACTCCGGCGGCAAGGCGTCCGACAGCAGCGAGTTTTTCGGCGCGAGCGATTGCCCGGTTGGCCTGCACGCGCGCTGTGATATCTTCGCCAACGGCGATGACGTGCGAGACATCGCC
This sequence comes from Pyrinomonadaceae bacterium, assembly GCA_035316225.1. Taxonomy (GTDB): domain Bacteria; phylum Acidobacteriota; class Blastocatellia; order Pyrinomonadales; family Pyrinomonadaceae; genus 3-1-20CM-3-53-8. The sequence goes on along the minus strand of DATHJK010000367.1, from coordinate 1,503 downwards.
GCCGTCTTCGGCGCGCATGGGAATTTTGCTGACAAGCCAGTAGCGCGTCTCGCCGTTCGGCCCGGGCGACTCCTGCTCTATTCGCTCTATCTCGCCAGTCTCGAATGCACGCGCGAACTCGCGCTCAAGCCGCTCGCGGTTCTGCCGGGTCAGAACGTCGAAAATTTTTCTTCCCAGCGCAGCGCCGCGCGGGACGCCCAGTTGGCCCAGCTCGCGGTTACGATTCCATGCGACGATTCTATAATCGCGGTCAACCGCGTAGAGCGAGAGAGGCAGGCTGTCAATTATCGCCTCGGTGAAGCGGCGCTGCGCTTCCGCCTCAGCCGTGCGGTGCTCGACCTCTCTGGCGAGCGTGACAGATGATTCTCGCGCCGAAGCGTAAAGGGACGAGACGTGCGCGGCCAGCGCCGCCTGTTGCGCTGCCGCATCAACCAATCTAGTAGCGTTCTCGTTACAATCTTTTTCGCGGTCGAAGCAGACTATGAGAGCGCCGCGCGTGCGACTGCGAAACCTGAGCGGAGCGGCGTACTCGGTGGTGTGGTGTGCATCGCGCAGGAAAAACTTTTGAGGCTCGGTCAGGAGTGATGAGCGGGAAGCTGCGGGTGATGAGAGCCATTCATTCAGGCGCTCTGTTTCAATCATGTTCTCGCCTTCAGCGCTTCCTTCACGATCAAAGACGCAGATGCTTGCCCCTCTCTCTTCATCTCTAATCACAGCCGCACAGAGCGTTGCGCCCGTCGCTTCGTAAGTCATACCCGCCACGATGCGAACGACCTGTTCAGGCTCAAGAGCGCGAAGCAGGCCGCGACCGAGATCGGATAGGAACTGCAACTCGCGGTTGGTGCCCAGCAGATTCCACTCGCGCTCGGCGGCCTTCAGATGAGCGTTGACGCGCGAGACCAACTCGCGCGCGCTCAAAGATTTCAATATGTAATCGTCCGCCCCGGCATGGAACGCTTCGACCTTGCGATTCTCGTCATCGCTCGAAGTGTAAATGATGACGGGAAGTTTTTCAGTTGCCTCCTGCGCACGCAAGAGGCGGCAGAGCGCAAGGCCGTCCACCTCCGGCATCGTCAAATCCAGCAGAACAAGGTCGCAGCCTTCCCTGTGCAGAAGGCTCAAGGCCGCAGGCGCGTCTCCAACCGCGACGACGCGATGTCCCTCGCCTACAAGAGTTTTCTCCAGAGCGCGGCGCGTGTTCTCGTCATCGTCAACGACCAGAACCGTAGCACCAGTGGCTATGGTGTTTTCGGAAATTAACATCTTTTACTGAGAGAGGACGCCGCCGGGTTGGAAGGTTCATAATCGGGAATTGTCGCCGAAAGAGCGCGCATCCTCGGACTTTGAGCGCGCAATGCGGCTTCAACTAAAAGGTCGGGTCATCAAACCGGGCATGAGCGCCGCACCACTCTCTCTTTTGATTGAAAGCGATTGCGCGGGAGAAAGTCAAGAAAAAACAGTGATAAGTGATGAGTGATAAGTGATAAGAAAAAGCAGGCTCTT
>DATHJK010000366.1:0-7234 GCA_035316225.1 Pyrinomonadaceae bacterium | reverse complement strand
TGCAAGTTCGTCAGGCACGTTCAGAACTTCTTGCCAGCCTGACTCGTCCCGTTTCATGCTTGCGGTCAACTCATCGCGCAAGCGTCGCAAACGCTCGCTCAGCATGACGGGATAGTTGTTGATGTCTGCAAAGCGATGACGCTGCTCTTCTACGAATGCCTTCTGTTTCGTGATTGAGGGAATGGCGTCGTGGTGGCCGTTCTCCCAGAATGCAGTGAGCAGGCGCTCGACCTGCACAGCGCCGGGAATCTCTATCTGCTCTTCGTCCAGTCCGATTACGTCCGCGATGTATTGGCCGCTAGCCGCCGCGCCTCTGAAGACTTGCAACCGACCCGGCAGCGTTGTCTTTTCCGGGTTGTTTGAAGCTTTCAACGTAGGGCGTCCCTCTATGATGCATTCTTTGAAGATAACGCCAGCGACCTCTTCAACCTCGCTCGCCAACTTCGTGCCGACGCCGAAGCCTGTCGCTTCTGGAAACTCTTCAACTATCCGCCGCACCTTTTCAACGTCAAGATCGCCTGTGAGAATCGGCATCAACCCATGCAGACCGTTCGCCTCGAAAAACCGCAGGCACCAGTGGCCCAATTTCGCTAAATCGCCCGAATCTACCCTGAAACCTTTGAATGCCCGGCGGCGCGCTTCCGTCGAAGTCGCGGCCATCGCAGCGTGAACCGCGCCTGTGAATACGTCAATCGTATCCAGCAGCAGAGTCGTGCCGTTCGGGTTCGCGTCCAGCCATCGCTCGAACGCAACCTGCTCGAAATGCTTTGGTCTATTAGTGCGGGCTTCAATCTCAGGCTCCTGCATGTACTCTATGAACGATTGCTGCCAGTAGTGCGCCTCTGTGCCGACCGCAGGGATCTCCAGACGATGCGCGGCCTCCATATTCGACGTGTCGTTGAAGCCGCCGATGAAAGCGTAAGTCGCAACTTCTACTGCGCGCTCTATGTCGCCGTTGCGACGAAGAGAAAAGTCTGAAAGCCACCTTTGCTCGGCGGCCATACGAAACTGCATGGCAAGCGAGGCCGTAGTCATAGGAAGATCGAATGCGTGCTCGAACTTAATCTCCTGCGCCTGCGTCAAACCGAACGGGCCTGTGATGTCTGCGAAAGGCTCCTGAGCAAACATTATCGTCGCAGGGCGCACAGCACGAATCGCCCCGACGAAGTGCATATCTTCTATTGCCTCTGCGAAGAGTTTCAAATCGCCGCGATCCTGTTCGAGGAAACGCACGCGCGGGCGATCAATGTTGCTGTTAATCAGCATACGCACCAGCCGCTCGTGACCGAGACACGGCGCGAATTTGAGCTTTCGCTGCGTGACGTAAAACGTAGCCTCCGCGTCGCTCAGCGATTTTCCATGCAGCCGCGTCGCATCCTTGTACGATGCATTGCCCATCGCAGCATGGTAACGATCAATATTTAATGTGCCCATAAGGGAAGGGATGAGGGATGAGGGATGAGGGATGAGGGATGAATAAGATTGAGTTAAAGCATCAACACGCAATTGGCTCAACCCAGTTCATCCCTCATCCCTCATCCCTCATCCCTTCAAATGATTTCCGTTCCTGCCTCTCGCATCTCTTCGATTGCTCGTAGACTGTCGCCGGGCGTGATCTCGACGCCGCGCGAGGCTTCTTCTATGAGTTTCACCCTGAAACCTTCGCGGCGTGCATCGAGCGCAGTGTTCTTAACGCAGTAGTCTGTGGCGAGGCCGCCCACCCATACCTCTTCAACTCCGCGCTCGCGCAAGAATTTCGCCAGCTCCGTGCCGTCGAAAGCGGAATAGTTGTCTTCGTCTCCCAAGCCTTTCGAGACTATCTGGATGCGCGGGTCGTCCAACAGGTTTTTATGAAACTCAGCGCCCAGTGTGTCCTGCACACAATGAACAGGCCACGTGCCGCCGAACTCTGCGAAGTGTTTAGTCTTTCTGGGATGCCAGTCGCGGCTTTTCACCACCACGTCGCCGCGCTCAAGAAACTCTTTGATTAAACGGTTGAGCGGCGCAACCACCTCGTCGCCCTGTGGAACAGCCAAAGCCCCGCCCGGACAGAAATCGTTCTGCACATCAACAACAATCAGCGCACGCTTCTCCCCCTCTGTCATTGTAGCTTCGACCTCCGAAAACAAAAGAACAGATGTTAGATGTCAGATATTAGATGCCAGCAAAAGCTTTTCACCGGCATCTGACATCTAATATCCAGCATCCGTTCTTTATAGCTTAACTCTCAACCATCAAGTGAGCAAACCTCTGCGCAAAGGTCGTGAGTTAAGCGGCAGAGGTTGCGACTAAAATCGCTTGAGTCGTGACCGGAATCGTAGGGCATTTCGGTTTTGGGGCTTACCGCCGACAGCAACCTTCGCTTGCTCCCGTTACGCCAAGAACCGCGTCGAGACCTGTAACGCTGCTATCATTGTGTACCACTATGCGGAGCGTGTTTGTTCCGGGGACAAACGCAGACCCGCTGTAAGCTCCTCCTTTGGGCGTGCCTGTGAAGTTATAGCTGCCTGTGGTGGCGAAGATTTGCGTGCCGTTAAGATAAACTTTAGCGCCGTTGTCCGCATAGAACGCAAGCTTCAAGGAGTTCCCGGTCTTGCACGCGCAGAATATGTACTCGTAGGTGTAATCGCCGGTAGCAATCCCGCGCGAAGAGTCTACCGAGACCCAACTGGAAGCTCCTATGGGAGCAGCCCATCCTCCATACGGAGAGACGTTAACCGGAGCCATAGGCCCGGACACACCCGGCCCACTCACTAGCATCCAGCCCGGCTTGCCCGTCATAGTTTCAAAACCTCCACACCCTGAGCTTGAGCTTCAACCAGAGGTTGAATTCCAGTGTCGCCTTGAGATAGAGCCGCTAAGCCGGCGACAGCAATCAAACCAATCACTAAAAACAGACGTTTCATTGTAATCTCCTTTGAGGTACTTCGGTTGAAAAGCATTCCGCCCGCGTCTCGCTAGACGACAGGGGGCATTTTAGACGTTGAGCAAGTAAAGAGCACTACGTTTGGCATGAAGTGCGGAGCCATAACGATAACGCAGCGAAAGCGAGATTCAGGAGACCTGCTGGCGAATTCGAGGTGAGACAATAAGGAATCGTGATGTCTCTTTTATTTCACCTTTCGGTTTGTCGGCAGTACCTATCGGGAATCTGGCCGTAAGAGCTATTTCCTGGACGTAGCCTTGTTCGGTAATCCCCTGGATGGGCTGGACAATATAGAGTTGTATGGGAGATGTCAAGAAGAAGGGATACGATGTAAACCACAGGTAATCATTCTCCCTTTACGACTCTGCGCCTCGTGCGTGAAACTTTCATCACGCACAAGGCGCAAAGCGATTGTCCGAAAGTGAAGCTGTGAAATCTTAGCGAGTCTGCTTTGCGATCAATACGCCGAGCAGTGTGAAAGCGGCGGCAACTGCAACGACTGCGACAACTGCTTTGCCTATCTCCGATCCGATATTACGTGTTCCACCGCACTTGAAGCTTGCGACCTCGTTATAAGGAACCACCGTGTGATTACCGTGATAAAGGATTGTGAAGTAGTCCTCCTCCGCATCTCCGATTTTCCCCTTCAGCTTCTGCCCGTTCCGCAGAGTGACTTCAATGCGCGGCTCTCCACGCCCTGCTCTCTGATGAAGCACACAAAGCTTCAACGCGCTCGCGGTGTCCGATTGCTGGTTCGTCGTCTGCTGTGCGAAGACAAGCTGCACGTTGGCGACAATGAATGTTAACAGGCAGGCCAATCCGACTGATAAAAGTTTCTTAAGCATAGTACCTCACTGATCTGTTATTGAGTTCGCCTGACAGGCGATACTGATTTAATTGCAACACGAAGGCCAGAGAATGGAGATGAGAAAATCCTGACGGCAAGGCTGGAAAAACAGAGTCAGTGAAACTGGCAAACGCCGGGGTTCGACGCCAGTTCATGCAGGAAAATCAAGACAGGTGAGCGGGGCGCGTGAATCAATTATCGCTTGAGCGCACGCCCGCTTCGCCTTCATACATCTCAAAGAAAGGCAGAAGACTGCTGAGCGTCAACACCTCTTCGACCTTGCCGTGCAGGTTCAATAGTTTGAGATAACCGCTCACGCGACCCAGCGCGACCGAGCTTGAGACAAGCTCCCCAACGCCGCTCGAATCAATATATTTTACGTCCGCTAGATTCAGAACGACGTTCTTCCTCTCCTCGCCTATGAGCTTGCGAACAGTCTCACGCAATCGTGCGCTTCCGCCGCCCATAATGATGCTGCCTTCAAGGTCAAGGATAGTAACCTCTCCTGCCTGTCTTTCTTTAATGTCGAGCATAGCTTTGAAATTCCTGCTCCTGATCTCGTAAAAAATATTCTTACCAAAGACGCTTTTATTAGAAGCGGAATCATTAAGTCAAGTGGCGCGCAGGATGTGGGGTAAATTGTATGTATAGGTTAGCCGCGAGTCCGCTTCGGTAATTTCTCCGGCAAATCCATTTCATCATCAATCAAAACATCCGTGCTGATATTCGCTAAGCGCGCATATCGTAAGAGAACCAACAATGTCGGCTCACGCAATCCTAACTCATATTTCGAGATTTCGTTGTAGGCGATAATCTCGTCGGCCTCAAGACGTTTCAGCATTTCCGATTGAGATAATCCAAAAGCAAGCCGAATCTGGCGAAGCTTTTCCGCAAGGCGTTCGGGCTTTCGGCGCGACTTCGTACCCATCAGGAGCAGCCTCCCGATGAGTTAGATAGATTTTGTGATTTACTTTTATTCCCGTTTGGGAATAGAATGCTCTCGCCCAACGTGGTCGCCGTGAGAATGAACCTTTCATTCCGAACGGCGACGCCCATCACTCATTTAGGGGTTGAGGGTTGAGCAGACGCATTTGCCGTTGCTGATTTTCAAAGACTAGATCGCGCGCTAGTTTAGCAGAGAGCGCGCTTTCTTCACACTACCTTATGGCCTTGCGCTTATAAACAATAGAGAGTTTGGGGAGGCGCGTAAGTCTTCGGGTGGGCGCGCTTCCCCTTGTCGCACGTCCGCCAATGGGGTAAGTGCGGGCTGTGCGCGAGAGGCCACCGTGACCACGCCGATGCCCAGACACGGTGGCCTTCCTTTTCTTGTTCAGCAGTGAAAATGTCTGACTACCGGGACTTGAGAGGCTTTTCGATAATTAAACCGCTCGCCACTGAATCAATCTGCGTCATGACTTTGGCTCAACAGGTTTCTTAGGGTGATTATCTACTTGATGCAGGTGATTTGTCGCCAACTGAGCAATGCTTCAGCGCATGCTGAGATAAACAGTTTATCTTGCTTCAAGTAGATAATCGCCCTAATTTGAAAGTATCGTGGCGATGGCGCGTGGCTTCATCTCATGCACGCGAAGAGAGTGCGACCGTAATTCTCCGCATAGGGCGCTACGTTGTCGCGGTCTGTGCCCAGTCGGTAAATCTTCTTGAACGAACTGTTGTCCAGAAGCCACTGCTCTATGTAATCCGGGTTCCAGCCCGCGAGCGATTCACGAAACCACTCTTCATGATCCTCTCCCATGTCGAAGAAGAGAATGCTGCCGGTTGCGCGGTCAATCAGTTTCAGCATCTCTATGGCAGAGACGCTCAGTTGTTTCAGAACGAAATGATGCAGCAGGCTGAAGCAGGAGACCACATCATAACTTCTCGTACCATTTTGCAGGAAGCGAACGGCTTCCGAGCGCGTGACCTGTTCGGGGCGGAGTCCGTAGACGCGGCGACCTATCTCGATTGCAGCCCAGTCAATCTCAACGCCGTAAGCATCGAAACCCATTTCGCCGAAAGCGCGCACGAACCAGCCGTAGCTCGCCGCTATGTCCAGATAGCTCGGGCGCTCCGGCAATATCCCTTTATGCTCTTCCAGAAACTTTTCCATCATTTCAAACCGGTCGGCGCAGCGACGAACGAGAATCCAGTGGCGGCCAAGCTCAGGGCTTTCGATGGGCTGGTAAAGCTCTATATCGCTACGTGTAGCGCACCACACGTAATCGCGTATGAGTTGTTGCAGCGGAGTGCTGACCGAAGGCGGAGTTACAAGAACCTCGTGGTTGCGTTCGCCGCGCACGTAGGCGATTGCCAGACGGTGATTGCCGTCCAGCACCTCGTAGCAGTCGGAGAATTCTATGGGGCTGACGCGAATCATAGAATCGGGCGATGAGAATTCAGGCGCGCTGCGGGCGTTGCCGCCAGTCTGGTCTTCGCCATTGAAACGGTTGACGAGGCCGCGAGCAATCTGTTCCACCTCCTCTTCGCGCCTGCAGAAGAAGTATTGTCCCACGACGTTTATGCACTGAACGGCGTTGGCGTAGTAAGCGGTTTGACGAAAAATTTCGGGGCGAAAAATCTCTTCGCCGATTCGCTTGTACTCTTCAAGAAAACGAACCTGCGGAGATTGCGAGATGGGCGTTGACGGGCGAAGGAAATCGCCCGTGTGTCTGGCATAGGCGGCAGCGGACAATCCGTGCTCGCCGCCGCGCAGCAAGCGGTCAAACGGCACGACCCTCTTCACGGGTCTTGTGTTCAAGCATCGCCACGTTCTCAACAAAGTTCCGTAAGTTCGCATTAAGGGAGAATTCGGCCTCTGGCGAAGATAGTCGGCCAGGGGGTTGTGACGGAGTGAAATTCTGGAGGGATTGTTGGACATAAGTTGTTTGCGGAGTTGGAAAGAGTATGCCCTTTCGAGGAGGCGTTGTCTCTTAATTCTCAAGCCTGAAATTATGATGCGACGTTGTTCATAGCGGCTTCGGTCACATCTCGGTCATCGCTTGCGCCCTCTTTTATGAGCCGCCATTGATGCGGCATATAGTATTTGCCGCGCACCAGTTTGCCGGGCGCAACTCGCAGCGCAGTGTAATTGAATTGCGTCCAATCGTAGAACTTCGGCGTGCCGCGTTTCTTGATGACTATGTCCGTGTAGTAGATGCCCGGCAGTAGTCCCAGACCTGAGCCGCTGAACTCGATTGTGCCAGCGCCCGGATTTAGGTCAATCCGCTCGCCGCTCACTTCCGTGGTGAACTGGCATTCCTGCTCGCCGTCAGCCCCGTAGAAGAATAGCTCGAAGACAGCATCAGAAAGACGCTCGTGTGCTAGAAAATCCAACCGCGCGGAGAACGGTTCGCCCGTTTGAACTACGGAAACGTTGCGCCCCGTCACGTCTTGAAAAGTGAGCGCGCGAACCTCCGCCAGCTTCTCCTGATTGGCTAAAGCCTCTTCCACTTGCGCGGACT
>DATHJK010000365.1:0-4434 GCA_035316225.1 Pyrinomonadaceae bacterium | reverse complement strand
CTACATCATGATGCTGCCACAGGCGCAGTTTCTGGAGTTCATTACCACCGAAACGAAACGTTACCCGAGCTTTCGTTTGCTGATGGGCGCGAGCGTGCAGGAGTTGATTCAAGAGGATGGAGTTGTGCGCGGCGTGCGTTACCGCGCGCACGACGGCTGGCACGAAGTTCGTGCTCTTCTTACGGTCGGAGCTGATGGCCGCTCGTCGCGCGTGCGTCGCCTTGCGGGGATGGAACCCATCAAGACTTCGCCGCCGATGGATGTTCTATGGTTTCGCATTGAGCGCCGACCCGACGATCCTGAAGGCATACTCGCGCGCTTCGGACGCGGCCACGCTATTGTAATGCTGGACAGACTAGACCAGTGGCAGATCGCTTACGTCATTCTCAAAGGCACTTACCAGCAGATTCACGCAGCAGGTTTGGACGAGCTTCGCCGCTCAATTGCCGAAACGATGCCGGAAATGGCTGATCGCCTTGAGATTTTGCAGGACTGGAAACAGGTAAGCGTTCTCTCGGTCGAATCCAGCCGCGTCAAGCAATGGTACTTGCCGGGTCTTCTACTGATAGGCGACGCCGCGCACGTGATGTCGCCCATCGGCGGCGTAGGAATCAACTACGCTATTCAAGATGCGGTGGCGGCGGCAAACATATTGAGCGAGCCGCTGAAGCGACGGCGCGTAGAGATTTCCGATCTCAAACGAGTTCAGCGCCTGCGCGAACTGCCCACGCGCATCATACAGAGACTACAGAGGCTTGTTCAGGAGCGTGTTATCGTCGCGGCTCTACGCTCGAATCAAACGCTGAGCCTTCCCTTTCCCATACGGCTTCTCTTAAAAATTCCTTTCCTTCGCAACCTCCCGGCGCGCCTGCTCGCCTTCGGCTTCCGCCCCGTTCATGTGAAGAAAGAGTCACAGAATACTTGAAAGCGCACGCGCAGACAGGGACAGTTTCACCTTGCGCCAGTGAAGCCGCGTGCGCGGTTGACACCCTAAGCACCCGTACTGTAATTTGAAACTTCGCCCGTCCCATAAATTTTCGCGTCCCGTTCGTCTAGTGGCCTAGGACACCGCCCTTTCACGGCGGCGACACGGGTTCGACTCCCGTACGGGACGCCATCATCACCTCGCCACCTGAAATTATTAGACTTTAGTGAAAGCAGTGCCATCTAATAGTTTGCTCTCTCATTGGCAAGAAAAGATTTGACGCACGTTCATAAAAATATTAAGGTTCAGCCGAATACAAGCGGTTTGAGCTATATGAGCGATCTGTTTCCTGCAATTTCCTACTCTCTCGTTAGAAGAGGAGAATAAAGATATGAGTAAGAATAAAGATAGAGTAGAAAGCTCAAGCACAGTAACCGCCGTAACCGCTAAAGAAAAGCGTAGTGGCTATGGCAGAAGAAATACGGATTTAACTCCTTACGATACTGAGCTGCTTGGAGAGTTGGAAAAGGGTATACAAGAGTGCATCATTAAACTTGAACATGCTTACGAGCGAATGGAACGGAATCAAGAAGAATTTGACCGACTAAAATCCGAAAGCGGTATCATGATAGATGATACGCAGCAGATAATCTCAACATTCCAAGTAGCATAAAGGAAGAAGAGATGGCACTCTCAGCACTTCTTGAAAAACTTTATAAGTTTGTAAAAGAAGTGCTAAAACTAGTAGAAGCTACTGAGGAGAATCGTTCTGATATTTTGGAGACGCAAGAGCAATTAACAAAACTCTCTGCGCAGGTACGGAGGTTGGCTTACGAGATTAGACGTATCAATGAGCGCGAGGAAGAGGAGCGGGAAAAAGCTGAACTGCGGATGAAGAATCTTAAATTAGAAATTAAGCAGCAAATCCTTGAGGCTAAGCTAGAAGACCGTGAAGCCCGTATAGATAATGAGCGAAAGAAGTTGACCGAATAATCATAATATTGAAGACCAAAATAAATAAGTATTGTAATGGCGCTGGATAAAATTTCTAGCGCTTCTCTTTTTACTACCTCACATTGAAGCTTCCTGACTCAATGCGAATTGCTAAGCTTCTGTGGTGTATCTTTAGCCTGCCCTTTCACGGCGGCGACACGGGTTCGACTCCCGTACGGGACGCCAAATCATTTCAAGCACTTGCAGACGTGGATTGTGCTTACATGATTGCCTTTATGAGACCTGCTTACAGGCTTTATCATGCCCTATTTTTGTTAGATGATATGTAACGGGAATGAGCCTCGCACGCACAGATGGTAATGGAATCGTTGATTGACGAAAAGCCCTCGAAGAACTTTTGCGCCTACAACATTTTCTTGCGACTCAACCTTCAGTCGCGGTTGAGTAAGCCTCTGCCGTAACCTTTGCTTTTTCTGACGACTCGCCGCCGCTGCGAAAATACTGAAGCAGCTTCCACCCCAGTATGGCCGCCGCAAGGACGCCGACTATGACCCATGTAAGGTTGCCTAATAGCTCGGCCAATGCCCCTACGCGGTCGCTGAAGATTTTGCCCAGGCCCACGTAGATCACGACCCACAGCACTTCGCCCAACACGTCCCAGAAAAGAAAACGAGGCCACGAGTACCCGGCGATGCCGCTCGTCAGGTTGAGCCACGGGCCGAGCAGCGTCACCAACCACCTGCTCAAGAAAACCCCCACGCCGCCCCATCGTTTGGTAAACGCTTCGGCACGCTTAATCTTATCAGCGCCGCCAAACCGTTTTGCGACCCGGTGAACGAGCTTACGACCGCCCCAGCGACCCAGCCAGTAGCCGATCTGATCGCCGGTTATCGCGCCCGCGCTGCATACAATCAACACTCGCCATAACCCCATCTCGCCCTGCGCGACGAAAGAGCCTGTAGCGATGAGCAGCAGCGTGATGGGAAAAGGCACACCCGCGGAGGCTATAGCCAGAATGACGAAGAGCGCGGGCAAGCCATAGGTCGAGAGCAACCCGAAAAGTTGATCGGTCATGGCGGGCCTCTGTGATCTGGTGGCGGGGGCGGTGGTGGCGGCGGGTACGGTGGCCGAGCGTGAACAATCGCGTCTTGCAGCACTGCTCTAACTTCGTCCATCGAACGATTCTGCGCTCGCGCTATCTCGCTCAAGGGACGCCTGTCCGGCGGCCTGTGCGGCAGGCCAAGCGCTTGATAAAGGATATGCGGAGGCACACGATAAGAGTGTGCAACATAGTCTACATTCATCCACCCGCGAATCTCCTCATCCTGGTGGTAGTGCCAGTAAATGGCGTCGCGAACGAAGCGGAAAGCGTGTAGTCCTGTAAATCCAATGATGAAGAGGAAGGCGGCGAGCACCAGCCACTGCCGCCAATTGAATCCTTTCAAGGTTTGAACTGTATTTACGCTCGTCATCTGCCTTCACCAGCGTACTGTCAGATAATTCTATATCGCCTCGTTAAGTGATCCGGTGCTCTTCCATTTTAGAGTATAGCAAACGGCGATTGATTCCGAGCAGACGCGCAGCCTCTGCGCGATTACCGCCAGCGGCTTCGAGTGCGCGCCGGATTAACTCGCATTCGAGCGCGGCGACCGCCTTATGAAATGGAAGCTCGAACAATTTGCTATAGGTGTTTTGAGACTCAAAGGTTGCCGTCGCCCGGTCATGGCCGAACAGGTGTTCCGGCAGGATGAGTTCGCCGCTTGAAGTGACGGCGGCACGCTCGATCATGTTTTCTAGTTCGCGCACGTTTCCGGGCCAGTGGTAAGCGAGCAGTTCGCGCAGCGCGGCGGACGACAAAGTTTTAGTTTTGAGCGCGTGGCGTGAAACGGCGCGTTCGAGAAATGATTCTGCCAGTTGCGGTACGTCAGCGAGCCTTTCTCTAAGCGGTGGCAATCGCACTTCGATTACGTTCAGGCGATAGAACAGGTCTTCACGGAATCTCTTCTCTTCCACCTCGTGCTTCAGGTCGCGGTTCGTCGCACAGATGACGCGCACGTCTACGCCTATAGACTCGGTGCCGCCGACTCGCTCGAAGCGGCGCACCTCGACGGCGCGCAGCAGTTTGACCTGCGCCGCCAGGCTCAGTTCTCCAACCTCGTCAAGAAAGAGCGTGCCCGTGTGGGCCAACTCAAAGCGCCCTTTCTTCTGACGTTCTGCGCCCGTGAACGCGCCGCGCTCATGGCCGAAGAGTTCCGCTTCGATCAAATTTTCAGGCAGAGCGCCACAGTTGACTGCGACGAATGGCCTGCGGGAGCGCGCCGAATGTTGATGGACGGCGCGCGCGACCAACTCTTTGCCTGTCCCCGATTCACCCATTATGAGAAGCGTCGCGTCGGTCGCTGCGATGCGTCCGATCTGTTTGAAAATGTCGCGCATCGCGCGGCTCACTCCGAGCATCTCAAACTGCCGGTCAGGCAACGCCGTCTCTTTAGCGCTCTCGTTTGTGGAACCCTGCCCGCGCAACGCTTCCGCTTCGCGGTTGAGCCGTCGCTGCT
>DATHJK010000364.1:0-6241 GCA_035316225.1 Pyrinomonadaceae bacterium | reverse complement strand
CGTGTGCCGCCGCCCTTGCCTTTGCTACCGCCAGCGCCTCCGCTCTTCGTAGAGCCACGAGCGCCGCCTCTCGTTCCACTTGCGCCTCTGCCACCTGCTCCGCTTTTCTTCGCAGCGCCTTTACCCGCGCCGCCTGGCTTGCTTCCGCCTACGGCTTTGCCGCGTGCGCCGCCAACAGGGCGCGTAGCTCCGCCGCGACCTCCGGCTCCGCCTTTAGCGCCCCCCTTCTTAGCGCCGCCTTTCGTGCTGCCCTTCGCACCGGCTTTCGACGCTTTGCCCTTTCCGCCACCGCCCGCGCTGCCGCGACCGCCGCCAGCATTGCCGCCAGTCTTCGCTCCGCCTTTAGCTCCGGCGCGTGAGCTTCCGCCCGACGCAGCGCCGCGACCTGCTGCACTGCCACCACCTGATGAGCCTTTCTTCGCGCCGCCTCGCGCACCTCCACCAGAGCCTGGACGCGCCTGGCTGCCTGCATCGCTTGTGATGCGTCCGCCCGCGCTGGCTCCGCCGCTCGCTCCACCTCTGGAAGCGCTGCCTACGCCGGTTGGGCCGCCGCCTTCCGAAGAACTTCCGCTGCTACCTGCCTCGCCGGTTCCGCCGCCACCGCCGCTCGTGCCGCCCTCATCGGCCATGCTCGTGTTGATGCCTGTGGTGCGACCCATCGCTGTGCCGCCGTGACCAGTTTCAATATCGCCTCCGCCTGCGCCGCCTCCTGCCACATCGTTTCCGTCATCGCGATTATTCGCGCCGCTTCCCTGTTCTGACATCTTTCGTCTCCTTTTCAAATTTTCACTGAAAGTCCGGTAAAGCCTGGAGCCACCGAAGACCAGATTCAAGGGGGATTTTTTAAGAATGCTTATGCCGATTGATTTACACGGAGAATAGCATAGTTCACACCGAAGTGATTCGCACTTTTCTCCCATTAATGCAAAATTTTCATCAAGCACATATAGGAAGTCTGGAGTCTGGCGTCCAGAGTCTAGAGTCCGATAGATTGAAGTTTTTGACTTCAGACTTTAGACTCTAGGCTCCAGACTTTTGCTATGGAAGCTCTCTCTTCAGCACTTGCGGTTTTGTCTGCGATGATTACGCCCGCGGTTCTAATCTCCGCGTGCGGGACTATGATTCTTTCCACTTCCGTAAGGCTGGGGCGCGTGGTGGATAGGGTCAGAACGCTATCGGACAAGTTGGAGGAGTTGGCACAGGTCGGGGCGAAGATGGAGTTGTATGACGAGCGGCGCACGATTATCTTTGAACAACTGGACAAGCTGACGAGCCGCGCGCGCATACTACAACGCTGCATGGTCGTCTTCTATACGGCGCTCGGCATCTTCGTCGCTACGAGCGTGGCAATCGGGGGCGTCGCCGTAACCGGAGCGCGCTACTACTGGATTCCCGTCGTGACGGGTCTGCTGGGCGCATCCTTCCTCTTCTACGGCAGCATACTGCTGATATTTGAAGCGCGGCTTGCGCTCTCGACGATTCACATAGAGATGGATTTCATCTGGCGCTTCAGCAAGCATTTCGCGCCCGCCGAACTTGTGGAGAAATACAAGCCGCACACTGTGCACTTCAGAAAGAATTTGAAATGAGTAGCCAGAAGTCGGAAGCCGGAACTCGGAATGAAGCGTTGCGTGAAGAGCCTTCTTATATGAAGCTCTTTCGCACGGGGGAACTTGAGCGGCGCGTTCTCGCGCTCGAAAAATTATTAGGGCGCTGCACCGTCTGCCCGCGCGATTGTCTGAACAACAGGCTCGAAGATGAAATAGCCGCCTGCTATTCCGGTCGCCTGCCAGTAGTCTCTTCCTACACGGCGCATTTTGGCGAAGAGCCTGCGCTGGTGGGAACAGGAGGCGCGGGCAACATCTTTTTCGGCAACTGCAATCTTCGATGCGTCTATTGCCAGAACTATCAGATTTCGCAGACGCACCGTGAGCAGATTAAGAATCAGGTCACGCACGAAAAGTTGGCCGAGATGATGCTTGAGTTGCAAGAGCGCGGTTGTCATAACATCAATTTTGTCTCGCCCACACATTTTGCGCCCCAGATGGCTCGCGCCATCCTCATCGCAGCCCGAAAGGGTTTGCGCCTCCCCATCGTTTACAACACGAACGCATACGATTCGGTGGAAGTCCTGCGCCTGCTCGACCGTATAGTTGACGTTTACCTGCCCGACCTGAAATACGCAGAGAACGAGGCCGGGTACATCTACTCGAAAGTCAGAGCTTATAAAGATTGCGCTCGTGCTGCTATCTCCGAGATGTATCGCCAGATGGGCGATCAACTTGTTTTCGACCGAAACGGTCTACTGAAACGCGGTCTTGTCATACGCCTGCTCGTGCTGCCGAACGACGTGGCGGGCGTGCGGGAATCTCTGGAATGGATAAGAGACGATTTGAGCCAGCACGTAGCAGTCTCTATGATGGCTCAATATTACGCCACGAACCGCGCGGCTACAGACCAGCGTTATATCCTGCTCTCGCGCCGCATCACCGAAACGGAATGGCTGAAAGCGCTTTCCGCGCTTGATGAACTCGGCATGGAAGAGGGTTGGATGCAGGAGTATGACGGCGCTGCGCACTACTACAGGCCGGATTTCACAGACCGCGAGACGCCGTTCAAAGATGTAAGAGATTTTCAATAAAGGTTTCTAATTTCAAACTTGAAATCTATAATTCAAACTATAGCTCTCTGAAGTTCGTTCACGAGTAAAAGATAGGGAGAATAATTTTTTTGAGCGAAACGCGCAGCGCGGGCGTAGGCTCGCAAGCTCCTGATTTCACTTTGCCGGACGGGCAGGGCACAAAATGGCGTCTATCGGATCATCGCGGCAAGACGGTCGTGCTCCTGTTTTACCCCGGCGACGAGACGCCCATCTGCACCAAGCAACTCTGCTCCGTGCGCGACCGCTGGGAGGATTACAGCACGACGGGCGCTGTGGTCGTAGGCATTTCGACGAACAGCGTAGAATCGCACAGGAGTTTCGCAGATAACCACAGCCTGCCGCTCACGCTGCTCGCAGACATTGATAGAAAAGTCATAGAAGCTTACGACGTTGAATCGTGGCTGCCGAATCGCACGGCGCGCTCCGTCGTGGTGATTGACCCGCAGGGTATCGTAAGCTTCCGCGAAGTCCACCGCATAGGACTGATTCGCCCGAAAGACGACGAGATCATTGAAGCGATTAAGAGGGCGCAGAAGCAGTAGTCAGAAGTCAGGAGCCGGAGGTCAGAATGAAAAGTTGAGCAATAATAATGCTCATTTCCAGCGTTTAGTATTGAAACTTCATTGATTAGTCTGGCTTCTGATTCCTGACTTCTGACTTCTCGAAACATTTTTCATCAAGGAGAGTTGGTATGTCTGACAAAATTAAATGCGCGCGGTGCGGCGAGAAGCGACCGGCGCTGGGCTACGCGCCCATTCCTACTGAATTGGGACAGAGAATCGGCAATGAAATCTGCCAGCCGTGCTGGGCGCTGTGGCTACAGAAGCAGAACCAGCTTATAAATCACTTCGGCATCGATCTGGCAAACCCGGACTCGCACCAGTTTCTGTTCGACCAGATGAAGCTGTTCTTCTTCAACGAGGGCGTGCCGCTCGCGGAGATTGATACGTCGAAAGAGGGCAGTGTTAAATGGTGAAAGGTTCAGGCACATGGCGAAGACTAAAATAGCGTGCGTGCAGATGGATTGCGAGATAGGTCGCGTCGAAGAGAATCGTCGCGTAATCGTAGAGCATATTAAGCGCGTGGCCGAACAGGGCGCGCGAATTATCATCTTCCCGGAATGCGCCCTCACAGGCTACTGCTTTGAATCGCTGGAAGAGGCTGCGCCTTTCTCAGAAAATCTGGACGGAGCATCGGCTGAGGCAATCGCCTCAGCTTGCGCAGAGACGGGCGCGCATGCCGTAGTTGGTTTCATAGAGCATGACGGCCAGAAGTTTTACAACGCTGCGATGCTCGTAGGCCCGAGCGGCGTCGTGGGCGGATACCGTAAAGTTCATCTTCCCTTCATAGGCATTGACAGATTCCTCAGCCCAGGCGACCGCCCGTTCAAAATTTTCGATCTTCCATTGGGAAGAGTCGGCATTAATATCTGCTACGACGTAAGCTTTCCAGAATCCGCGCGCACGCTGAAGCTGCTCGGCGCGGAATTAATCATACTGCCTACGAACTGGCCGCCAGCCGCATGGCGCTCGCCCGAACTCGTAGTCAACGTTCGTGCGATGGAAAACCACCTGCACTTCGCGGCGGCGAACCGCGTCGGCACTGAGCGCGGATGGAATTTCATAGGGCGCAGCAAGGTTGTTGACTGTAGCGGCGACACGCTGGCGGAAGCCGGCGCGGGCTGTGAGATTCTTTTCGCTGAGATTGATCTCAACGAATCAAACAACAATCACATAGTCAACGTCGCGGGCGCATACGAAATTGATCGGCTGAAAGACCGCAGGCCGGAATTCTACGAGATTATCAACAAAGCGAAAAGTTAAAACCAAAGCCCGCAAAGATTTTTGAGAAGCGCTTTTGAGTATGGCTTATTGAGCGCGCTAACCGCTCTCCGGTTCCGGCGCGCCTCCTGTATCGCTTGCAACCCCCTTCTTCTCTTCTCTCATCTCGCGCGTCAGAAAATAGTTCAGGGCGGTTCGAATCACTGCGATTGCGCCGAGCTTGCCAATGCGATCCCAACTCGGAGCGATTGCTGTCGAGAGTATGTCCGCGCCGAGTTGAAATTCGAGCGCGAGCGCAAGGTATCGCGCAAGCGTCAGGCGTATGGCGTTGTAGCTTTCGACCTGCGGCGGTATGAGAGCGCGAGCGAACTGGTACGCAGCCACGATTACGCCCAGACCAATAATCAGCGCGCCCACAGTCTCGACCATCAGACGCAGCCATTGCACTGCATTGGAGACAGTGTTTTCCGCCGCGCCAGCCGTAGGAGACTGAACCAGCGCATTAGCGCCCTCCTGCATCAACCAGAGCGTGACCATGCGACTTCTCCTTTCACCTGTGGATTACCAAGGTTTAATCATAAAGGTTACGTTCTCTTCACTTTTATCTTCCGGCTTTCAACTTTTCCTTGAAATCGTGCGTTGTTCTTGCGTCTTTACGAAAAACTGATTTAATATGCTGGCGGCCTAAGCCCAAAACCATTCTTAAGTTTTACCACTGACTCCTCCTATAAGTGTGCGGCCACTCGTCTTACTAGCCGCATTGATCGCTGTGTCTTGGGCTGGCGCGTGTTTGCGCTTTTTTGGGGCCGTCGTGAAGAACAGGAAAATTTTCTACGGGAGAAATCACCATGAAGAAATTTGCAGCACTCGTCGCAAGCCTCGCACTCGCGGCGCTTGCAGCCGGTTGCAGCGGGGATAACGGCAACAACGGCAACATGAACATGTCGAACGCCAACGCACACAACACCAACGTCACCGTAAATGCCAACGCTAACGCTAACGCGAATACGTCAAACGCCAATCGCTATCACTCCGGCATGACTCGACAGGAGTACGAAGCGAACAAGTCCACTTACGAGCAGGAAGCGAAGCAGAAGGGCAGCAAGATAGGGCAGGGCGCTGACGACATGTGGCTGTGGGTTAAGACTCGCTCGGCGCTTCTTGCAGCGAGCGATCTGACCAGCACCGGCATTGATGTTGATGTTGAAGATGGCGTCATCACCTTGCGCGGCACTGTTCCTGCGCAGGATCAGGTGAAGAAGGCAGATGATGTTGCCAAAGGCATAGAGGGCAAGAAGCGCGTCGTAAACATGCTCAAGGTCGCGCCCGCTGGCGGCAGCAGCAATACGAACTCTAACGCCAGGGCGAACAACAGCAACAGGCATTAAACCGGTTAGAGGCTCTGCGAGCGTTTGAGAGAGCGCTCGCATGAGCAGCGATTCTGTGTTCCATGGAAGAGGAGCGTGAGATTCATGAATTTCATGCTCCTCTTCCATAGCCTCGTGGAAGCTCGTAGCGTCTGAAGTTTCCTGCTACTGGCTTCCCGTGAAATCTTTCATGCGCCCGGCTGCTGACAGGAATCGGCTCGAAAGTCTCAGGCTTCACTTCAAACTCGGCCAGATTCCTTCCGGCAGTTGCGCATACGATCCTTTTACACTCAGACAGTTTCTCTTGCGGCGCTCGGAACTTTACGCGCACGCGAAACGCTTCACGGTATGCGCCTCCAAAAAGCTGGCGCTTCATCTTTCAGGTTGAAAATTATGAGAAGCTTCCATCGGCGGCTACTGGTCGCGCTTCT
>DATHJK010000363.1:0-2258 GCA_035316225.1 Pyrinomonadaceae bacterium | reverse complement strand
CGACCGGCGGCCAATTTACCAGCAAGTAGTTGACGAGATCAAAGCGCTGATTGCGCAGGGCGCTTTAAGCGAGGGCGCAAGCCTCCCGCCTGTGCGTCAGGTCGCGGCAGACCTCGGCGTCAACCTGAACACGATTGCCGCTGCTTACCGCGAGTTGCAGCGTGAAGGATTAATCAACGTGCGGCACGGCTCCGGCGCTGTGGTTACGTCGCGCACGCTCGTGGAGAGAACCGACGATGAGTTGCGTAAGCCTTTGCGCGCGGCGTTGACGCAAATGGCGCTGGCCGGTCTTCGCCGCAGCGAGATAATGGGAATTGTAGCCGAAGAGTTGCGCTTACTGTTGCTTGGTAAACGCTGAAGGAGTTTGAACAAAGCCATGATTGAGACACTGTTGATCTTTCTACTTGTTGACGCCGTTCTATTCGCTATCTTCATGTACGCGCCCGTCATGCGCGGTGAAGATGTTTTCTTCGGGGTGCGCGTCGGCACAGATTTTTACAATGGCGAGGGGCGCAAGCTTCTTCATCGCTACTGGTTCTGGCTCTCCATGACTTTTATCGAGATTGAGTTAATCGGAGCAATAATCTCAGTCTATCGCGGCGGCATCAGCGCGGCTCAGATTGCGCCACGTATCTTGATTCTTCCGCTGACGACAGTGCTTTATGTGATCTTCTACAGGCAGGTGAAGGCTTATGAATTGCCGGAGGAGAACCGGCGTTTCGCCTCCGCCTTGATAACGCGCAGGCTCGGCGATTACACAAGCATCGCCGTCGAGATCGCCGTTACCATTCTAATACTCCTGCCCACGCTCGTTCTTGTTTACTACTATCCCAAACTCCCTGCCCGCATCCCTGTTCACTGGAATTTATGGGGCGAGCCTGACGCATGGGCGCGCAAAAATTTCGGTGCGGTCTTCTTCCTCCCGCTGATGGGCGTCTACATGCAGGGAGCTTTCCTGCTGCTCAAGCACGCGCTGCTGGGCGTGAAGATGACGCTGCCCGCCGAGAAGGCTCAGGAGTACCTGCATTACAAGGAGATGTTTCTACGAACTTCGCTGAAGCTGCTGGACCGTGTGCGGGTAATCCTCGCGTTCATGTTCTGCACAATGGCTCTTGAGATTGTCTTCACCGCTCTGGATGACATGAACAAGCTCGCGCGCGTACTGCTCTTCGTTGACATAGCCACGCTTGCCCTGCTGATAGCTTGCTGCGCCTATGCCTGCTACAGGCTCGTGAAGATTGATAGGGAGTTGAAGACAAAAGTGGGGCGCGTGTACGTGCAGAGGAGTTCGGACGCCGCACACTGGTACGCGGGCGGGTTGCTCTATTTCAATCCGCAAGACCCTGCGCTCGTAGTCGAAAAACTCGCTGGCTTCGGCTACACCTTAAACATGGCGAACAAACGCGCATACGTCTATCTGGCATATCTAATATGCACGCCGCTGCTTATTAGCTGGCTTCTCTCCGGTGCCTGATTATTCACAGCATGTGCGCCGCCTATGCATCCAACGCGCGATTAAGCAGAGGATACTGATACGACGCTTTGCCACCGGACTCACTGGAGAATTTTCATGAAGATAATTATCACTCTGCTTTTGATAGCGACGCTCGCGCTCTGCTCGCTTGCACAGCAGGCTCAACAGAATCGGGGCGCGCAGACGACGCCCACGCCTGCGCCATCACTCTCTAGCGCGCTCTGCGGTAAAGCTACTTTCCTCTTCATCTCGCGGGGACAACTCATAGGCAATGAGACATTTGAAGTGAAGTGCGCGCAAAGCGGCGGCTTCAATGGAAGCAGCCATCTGGTCATGAAACTTCCTATGGGCGGCAATATTGACCTTAACACGACGGTAGAGCTTGACCGCACGGGCTTACCGTTGAAGTTCACGGCTAAGGGAATTTCAGTCAATCAGACCTTAGATCAATCCATCGCTTTCAATAACGGCACGGCCACAGTTTCCAATAACAACGCCAGCAGCCAGATCGCCTACACAAACGGCGCGGCGTTTCTGATGCCCGGAATCATAAATTATCTGTTCAATTTCGTCGCCGCACGATATGACAACGCGCGCGGCGGCGCGCAGCGTATAGTGATGTTCCCTGATCTTTCCGCAACAATCGAGCGCGTGGCGCATGATGAAGTCCGTGCGATTGGAATTGCGGCGACTACGAAACTGACAGGCTTTGATCGCTATACAGTAAAGTTTGGGATAGCCACCCTGCTCTTCTGGACAGACGAGCAGGGTCGCGTTGCAGTCG
>DATHJK010000362.1:0-15070 GCA_035316225.1 Pyrinomonadaceae bacterium | reverse complement strand
TTTCGATGAGGCTCGCATCTTTCGGAATCCATTCGGCGTTGACCTGAAAATGTTCCCGCCAACCGAAGCTCCACCGAGCGAAGCTCCTCCTCAGATCATCATGACAGGCATCTGGTCGCTTCAGAAAGGATGTGACCTTCTGGTTGAAGCATGGCGCTCTCTTCCCGGAGTCAGGCTTCTACATGTAGGTGCTCTTGGCGATGCGCCATTACCAGTCGATCAGGCTTTCGAGCATCATCCTCCGGTTGACCCGGCACAGCTTACCAACTTTTATTCGCGCGGCCACGTTTTCGCTCTGGCTTCTCGTCAAGAGGGACTGGCACTGGTGCAGGCGCAGGCTCTCGCAAGCGGTCTACATCTGGTTTGCACAGATTATACGGGCGGCGAAGACTTACGCCAGTTTCTTGAGAATCCAGAGATTATTTCCGTTGTTCCATCTGGAGATTCAAAAGCTCTGACGGAAGCTCTGGGGCGCGCATTGGAGAGTGCTCGAAGTGCTACAGGAGTTCGCGATTATCTTGGACCGGCGCGAGAAATGCTGTCATGGCGCGCCTATGGCGAGCGATATAATAGAGAGCTTGCGTTACGAGTATGACTGTAGGTTATTGAAGAGGTAATTATTCAGAGCTGAGAAGAGTTCAGAGTTCAAGCTTTAGCTCGTGAGCAGCAAGCTAAAGCTTGAACTCTTCTTTCTTCTTATCTTGATGTTCTTCTAAAGAAGATAGCTCTTCGAGATTAAGTATCTTCATGTCCCTGACAAAAAAAGTTATCAGCGGGGTTTCGTGGTCGGCGGTCGCACAGATAGGGCAACGCGCCACAAGTCTGGTTGTGACGGCCATACTTGCCCGCCAATTGTCACCGGAAGATTTTGGTTTGATTGCTTTAACACTCTTAGCAGTCAACTTCTTTACTTATTTTCATGATATGGGGCTTTCGTCGGCTCTTGTTCAGCGGGCGGAGTTGCGCGAAGAGCATTTAACGACCGCCTTCTGGTTGAATATTGGCGCAGGCATTATTCTGGCATTAATAGGCGTTGCGCTTTCACGTCCAATAGCAATGGTTTTCAGAGAGCCGCGAGTGGCTCCATTGCTGAAAGTGTTGATGGTCACTTTCCTAATTAATGGTTTTGGATGGGTTTCCTATGCGCTTCTCCAGCGCAAATTTAAGTTCAGGGAAATTGCAATCATTGAATCCGGCGGGAATCTGGTTGCCGGAATTACCGGCATCACTTTAGCTCTAGCAGGCGCAGGTGTATGGGCTTTGGTCGCACAGCAGATCGCAATGTCTCTAATGTTAACCTGCGGGAGGTTGTTTACTGCACGCTGGTCACCACGATTCCGGTTTAGCTTTCAATCTGCGCGCGAGCTATTCTCATTCAGTTTGAGTGCACTGGGTTACTTCGTGGTTAGTCATGGAGTACGCAGTGTGGACAATGCGTTTGTCGGAGCCGTGTTAGGAGCTACTGCGCTTGGCTATTATGCGCTCGCTTACAATTTAATCTTGATGCCCGGAATGACTATATGCGTTCTTATAGGGCGTGTGATGTTTCCTGTGCTCTCGTCAGTGCAGGATGATATGGTACGCTTTCGCCAGGCTTACCTTCGCATGGCACGCACGGTCACTTCTGCAACGTTCCCGCTAATCATAGGGCTGGGATCTGCCGCACCGCTCTTTGTGACGACAATTTACGGTGAAAAGTGGGCGGCGGTCGTTCCTGTGCTGCGAATATTAATCGTCATAGGATTTTTTGAGGCAACAGGATTCTGGGGAGTAGCAGTCTGGGCACTTGGGAAGACCAAGATTACTTTCATTCTGGCTCTGGTGTCTCTAATTCTAATGACGGTCGCTTTCAGCATAGGCGTCCGCTGGGGACTGCTCGGTGTTGCCTGGGCATATGTGATTATAAGCCCGGTTATTTTCATCTTGCCGCATATGCTGGCGAGCCGTCTGATGAAACTGCGTCTGGGCGATTATCTTGGAGCTATAGCGCCGCCGCTTTTCGCCTCGCTGGTGATGGGCTTCATTATTGCGCTTTCAATTGAGCGCGGAATACAGCTTTTCGCATCACGATGGCTAAACCTACTGGCCTATATCACTGCCGGAGCCTGTATCTATTCCACCGTTCTAATAGGAATTGCAATCGTGAACAAGGGCGAGCGCGGAATTATCTCCTGGCTGATGGGACGCCATCTATCTGAATTAGAAGGCCAGCCGCAGAACGTGCATTAATGGCAGTAAAACGCTCGCATCAAAACGCTCGACTCGCTGAGAGAAGAGAGACGGCGCGCTTGCAGGCAGCGTATGAAAGGTATGGCTGGCGCGCCGTTGCGATCCTTATTTATAAAATTTTCTTCATGTGGCCGCGCCTACGGTCAAGATTGATCACACTAAAATTGCGACTCCTTCTAGGTGCTAAAGTCGGCAAGGGGATAACTTTCGGTAAAAACTTTTCCATCTCGATTCCGGGAGGATGTCTGGAAATCGGTGAGCGGGCATATTTCAACGACAGGTGCGTCATGGTGATCGCCACGAATCCGCCTGCAATTCTCAGAATCGGTATTAACTGTTACGTCGCAAACGATGTTCTTTTTTGCGCATCACAGGAGATAATCATAGGCAATAATGTTTTGATAGGGGAATACTCTTCTTTGCGAGACTCTTCTCATAATTACAAAGATGCTGGCCGGAACATCAACGAGCAAGGTGATACGCTCGGCAAAATTATTATTGAAGACGATGTATGGATAGGGCGTGGGACTATTTTAATAGGCTCGCCCGAAACACTGATTATCGGGCGAGGGGCTGTAATCGGCGCAAACTCGGTTGTGAAAAATTCAATACCTGACTATGCAATCGCCGTCGGGTCGCCTGCAAAAGTTGTTAAGTACCGAAAAGAGTCTGAAACGCTGCCCCCGGAAATATTATCTGTAGGTAGAAGTATTTAAGCAGTAAAACCAAACCCAATCATCGCTCATACTGCCATCTCTATTTCACTGAGCTTATGCATATCACTGAAAAGTTAGCCGCTTCGATTCGTCACAACAAAAAGTTGGAGCATGCCTCCTGGCTATGGAAGGGCGTGAGGCCGCTTTACAATAAAGCCGTCTCTCTGGCAGGCCGCAGTGGGCTGGAAAGGGTTATCAACGGGACGGATACAGTTCTGGTTATGCCAAAGCACCGCGCCGTTACTGAGGAGTACGAGCCGGATGTTTGGCGTGCGCTGATGGCTGAGGTAAAGAGCGGAGATGTTGTAGCAGACGTGGGCACATTCATTGGCCTCTATACTATAGCTCTGGCGAAAAGAGTCGCACCCGCTGGAAAGGTTATAGCGTTCGAGCCACACCCGATCAATTTCGCGGATTTGAAAGAGCATGTTCGTTTGAACTCGCTCGCGGAAATAGTCGAACCCATAGAAGCTGCGATTGGGGCAAATAATTGCCGGGTCAGTTTTCAATTAAATTCATGCGAATCGCATATCGCTTCTAAAGGCGATGGGGCGGCTCATGACGGTATGGTTGAGGCCGAATGCGTGACTCTGGATTCTGTCTTTGCGGGTAAGAGATGCGACCTTATAAAAATCGATGTAGAAGGCTACGAGGAGCAGGTTCTTCAAGGAGCGAGCGCACTACTTGATGATAAAGCTCGCTCTCCGCGCGCTATTTTTATAGAAGTCCACCCGCACCTATGGTCGCCCGTCGGGACTACCAGTGAATCACTAATCGCACTTCTTTCAAGACACAATTACAGAGTAGAGTTTCTAAACGGGTCGTCCGTCGAACGAATTGTGGAGTATGGCGAGGTCGTCGCTTACAAAACATCCTAAAGGCTAATAGAGAAGCATAGCTTCAACGTCAGCTACCTGTTTATAACTGATCGTTGTTTCACTGTAACGCTGCAAGATAACAGGGTAAGAAGAGGGTAAGAAAATAGTAAGGTCTAAAAAAATTCTTTATATACAGTATACCAATCCTGCTGCGTGGCCGCCCATAGAGCATAGCTCGCAAATTCTGGCGGAACATGGATGGAAAGCGCTGTTTATAGGGATAAGAGCGGGAAAGAAAGACAATCTAAGATTCCCTTCACGAGAAGGAATTGAGATACGCGAGCTGAGTTACAGCCAGCCCGGATTGCGGCAGAAGCTTCATTATTTATGGTTCACTCTATACACGTGTTTGACAGTATTACGATGGCGTCCAGACTGGATTTATGCTTCCGATCCGTTTTCAAGCATTCCGACACTTCTTCTGAGCTACTGGCCTACATTTAAGATAATCTATCATGAGCATGACTCGCCTGTAGAAGAGAATCAGGCAGGACTCTTTCGATTGGTCTTCGCGGCGCGAAAGAGATTGGCGCGAAGAGCAGATATCTGCATTCTGCCAAACCACAATCGCGCAGCAGTTTTCGCTCGTGAGCTATCGAACGGCCACACGGCATGTGTCTGGAACTGTCCGAATAAAGAGGAGGCCGCCTGGCCCAAGGCTCTGGAGAGTGATAGAGCCGTGTGGTTGCTCTATCACGGGTCAATCGTTCCGGCAAGATTACCGCTCTCAGTGCTGCATGCGTTATCGAAGCTACCAGAGCAAGTTAAATTGCGTGTGGTCGGCTATGAGACGATTGGGCATCATGGCTATGTTCAGCAGTTGCGCGATACCGCAAGAGAACTCGGCTTGAGCGAGCGTATAGAGTTCCTCGGAAGCCTGCCTACTCGAAAAGAGCTTCTGGAAGTTTGCCGTAAGTCCGATATTGGAATGGCCTTTATGCCTTCGGGTGGCGAAGACATCAATATGAAGAACATGACAGGAGCCTCGAACAAGCCTTTCGATTACTTAGCTTGTGGGTTGGCGCTTCTGGTCTCCGATTTACCAGATTGGCGAAAATTCTTCATAGAGCCGGGTTACGGGCTTGCCTGTGATATGGAAAATTCTGAGAGCATAGCTGGCGCGGTTCGCTGGTATCTTGATAATCCTCTGGAGATGCGCCGCATGGGTGAGTGGGGAAGGCAGAGGATTCTTTCAGAATGGAATTATGAGAAACAGTTCTCGCCTATTCTGGAGAGAATGAGCGAGTAAGCATGGCTGCGATGTTGGAGAGCCTTTTAATCATCGGCTCAAAGCGCACGGGGGCGATAGAGAATGCTTTTGCAAGAGCATTCGGCAGGCTCGGGGTGCCGCTCGTAGATCATTTCGATCTTGAACAATCTTCCAGACCGTTCAGGCAAAATCGCGTTATCAACAGGCTCACGCTGCACGTGCAACACGAATTCATCGGACGAAACCTTTTCCGGCATCTAAAAAATAACTCGCAGAGATACGATGCCGTCATCGTATTTAAGGGAATGCAATTAACGCCTGCGTGGCTGGCTCGCTGTAAGACCATTTCCAAAGCGGGGGCGTGGGTGAATTACAATCCTGACGACCCTTTTAATCTGGTCTCGCGTGGGGCTACAAATCAGAACGTAGTGAATTCAATAGGGCATTACGATATATATGCCACATGGGCACGCCGTTTAATCCCTTCAATTCAAAAGGCCGGTTGCGAATCGGTAATATACCTTCCGTTCGCTTACGATAAGGATAATCATTTTCCTGAGGTTAGGCGTAGAGAGGAACTTGAAGGCACTGTAACTTTTATAGGTGGATGGGACGCGCAGCGCGAACAGGTTCTGACGGAAGTGGCCGAGTTCGATCTTAAGATTTACGGTGAGGGCTGGGACAGAATCAACAGCCGTTCTCCGCTACGCGGGAAAGCGCATCCATTCAATATCTACGGCGAAGAGTTGCGTCAGGTAGTCACTTCCTCAAAGGCGTCTATAAATATCCTTCGACCTCAAAACTACGGGTCGCACAACATGCGTACCTTTGAGATTCCGGCCATGCGGGGCTTGATGATAACCACAAGCTCTGAGGAGCAGAACAGCTTCTTCCCGTCCGGGCAATCATGTTTGATGTATGAGGACGCACAGGATTTACGCAATAAACTCAGACTCTTGATGGAAGGAGCTTTCGACATCGAAAGCATGAAGGAATCGGCCTACGAACATCGTCAGGGTAATAGCTATGACGAGCGCGCCGCGATACTGCATGAATCAATCGCAGCATACTGCCGAAACAGAATCGCTGCATGAAAATCGGTTTCATCATAGCCCATCCCACACAATTTGAAGGCCCGTTTTTCCAGTATGCGGCTAAAGATAAAGAGCATCAAATACGGGTTATTTACACTAACCCCGAGCATATGGAAAAAATCTTCGACCCGGAATTGTCTGCAAATGTTTCCTGGGGCATTGACCTGTTGAGCGGATATTCATACGCAACCATGCCCCGCTCCAAAAGGATGCGCTGGCTGCTCGATGAAATCAACCGGGAGAAATACGATCTATTAATCATCAACGGCTACAGCAGAAGTGAATACATACTTGCATCGTTGTTTGCACGGCTGCGTGGAACACCTGTGGCATTGCGTTTGGATTCGGTGCAATTCGGTGCGGCCTCTATATCAAAACATCTTCTGAAAAAAATAAATTGTCTTGCATTCAAGAAGCTTTACACGCATTTCTTTGCTACCGGTAGTTTGACTGTAAAGTATTTGCAGCGTTACGGAATTAAAAAGGAGCGCATATCGCTCTTCTCCTATGCAGTGGACTCAGACTATTTCAAAGAGAAATCCTGCTTAAATGGGGAGGCGAAAAGTGAATTGAAACGCAGCTATCAATTACCGGATGATAGCAAAGTAATTCTGAGCATAACAAAATTCAACGAGCGCGAAGCGCCATGGGACTTGTTGAAAGCGTTCTGCGCGATGGGTGACGAAAAGATATTTTTGATGCTCGTTGGAGATGGGAAAGAGCGCGCAGCGCTTGAGCAGTACGCACAGGCACATCCCGCAAGTCATGTCATCTTTGCAGGCTATGTTCCGTATACTAAACTGCCAGC
The DNA here is from genome assembly GCA_035316225.1 of Pyrinomonadaceae bacterium. Lineage (GTDB taxonomy): Bacteria > Acidobacteriota > Blastocatellia > Pyrinomonadales > Pyrinomonadaceae > 3-1-20CM-3-53-8. The sequence continues at coordinate 8,135 of DATHJK010000362.1, read as the reverse complement.
CCTCTATGGTATTGCAGACCTCTTTGTGCATCCTGTTCAGCACGAGGCATGGGGGGTATCTGTTCATGAAGCTCTTGCCTGTGGGCTTCCGGTTATCGCATCGTCCAGAGTAGGCGCTGGATACGACCTGATTGCGCCAGACAAAAACGGGGCTATATACGAGGCTGGGGATGATGCGGATTTAAGAGAGAAGCTCGCGCGTTTCTTAAATTCTCCTCGCCGCGAAGATGTTTGCCGCGAGAGCGAGCTTATTCTTTCCAGTTGGACTTATGCTTCATCTTGGCGCAGCATACTAGAGGTCGGACAGAGGTACTTGTCTTCTTAAAAATGAGCCAGCCAGTCATTGAAAACCTAGATCAGTCAATGCGATCTTGCGAGGCATGCGGGAACCGAAGTTTCAGCATATTGCTGGATCATCTGAAGCATGCATACCGTAGCAACGGTGAATCAAAGGAATGGCAGTACCGGTTGCTGGAATGCAAGAGTTGCGGTCTCGGATTCGTTGCTCCCACGCCGGGCTGGGAATTGTTACAGACATTTTATGAAGAAGATTATGGCAACTTTGACGGCTCAAGCGCTGCCAATCTGCATAATGCGCACTCTCTCAAATACCGAATTGCAAAATTAAGAACAGCCAGGATCGTTTCAGATGGGTTGAAGGCGCGTGTGAAAGCGAGTCTGGGCGCGCTTGCAGAGTGGGCGACAGGAAGGACTATTCCTTACACACTGAGTATTCCTCTACAGCTTCACAAAGATGCTTATATACTCGATGTAGGATATGGCTCTGGTAATTGGCTGCTGGCGATGTCTGAGTTGGGCTACGGCAACCTGTATGGATATGACATTGAAGTAAACACACAGAACCTTTCTCGGTTGCGGGATAAAGGAATAAATGTGAGCAGCGGACTCTTTTTGGAGAACGAATATCCTCATGAAATGTTTGACTGCATTCGTCTAGATCATGTCTTTGAGCATTTGTTAGACCCAATTCAGATTTTGAAGAAATGCAAAAGACTGCTCAAGCCAGACGGCCTTCTGGTGATGAGCTTCCCCTGTAAAAATTCCTGGAGTATGCGCCTGTCTTTGACAGATTCTCCAGCCTTACAGGTTCCCAAGCATTTGTATCACCATACCCAACTGTCAACCAGATTGATGCTTGAAGCCGCCGGATTCATCCCCTTAAAAATCCATGCTTATTCCGTAGCGAGTCAACTGGGCGGGACTGTCAACAAAATGCTGGAGGAACGAAACAGTAGGAGAATTCCGCTATTAGTGTTTGAGATGGCTTCTCCCGTATACAAACTGTTTGGGGCGTTGACAGGGAAAGGCGATTTTATGACTGTCTGGGCAAAGTGAATGCGGAGTAGATAATTAACTTGAAAGCAGGAAATTTCCGGTGATAGGTAAGCAAAATAATACAGTTACAGCTTCATCGATAGACCAGACTGAACAAAAGAAGGCGCTCAGCAACTATTGGAACACGCATCCAATTGCGACCGATAGCGTTCCTTACGAACCCGGAACGAGAGAGTCTTACGAAGCCATCTATGCAAAATATAAGCGCGAGACGGATCAGATGCGCCTCGATTTTCTTGAAGATTGTAGGGGGAAAAAGGTTCTAGAAGTTGGTTGCGGAATCGGAATGGATTCGCGTTTCTTAACAGAGAATGGAATAGATCATTACGGCTTAGACTATAGCTTTCGTTCTCTGCAATTGGCGAAAAAACATTTCGATCTGAATCAATTGCGCAAACGGTTCACAAATGCTGATGCTGTGTCTCTGCCATTTGCTAGTAACGAATTTGGTCTCGTAATGTCTATCGGCGTGATTCATCACATAATAGGCACTCCCGAGGCTTGCCGCGAGTTGATACGGGTTTGTCAGCCAGGCGGCATAGTGCGTGTAATGTTCTACAATCAAAATTCTTACCATTATGCCCTGGTAAACCTGATTGTTCGCCCATTAATATGGCTGATGTTGCGGCTGCGTTTCCTTGAAGCGTTTCTTTCTTTCGCGCCTTCGAAATTCAAACATATGTACCAAATCTCGAAAGAGCACGGCTTCTCGAAGCAGCTTTTACTTGCAATCAGCGCTGATACATCTTTTGCCGGGACAAATAATTTTATTCCCAAGTCGGGTTTTTGGACTGAAAGTGAAATGCGTGCGCTTTTCGATGGGCTTGAAGACTTTCATTTTATCAGAAGCGATTTGAGATATTTCCCGCTACCGTTTTTGCGACGCTTCGTTGAAAAGCGCTGGGGATTTTTCTTAACCATGATTGCTCGAAAGCCTAAGACATAAATGCGCCCGTATTATTTTCAAGAATCCTGAAAAGATGAGCATTGCATACGCAAACAAATCCGGGTTAATAAGCCAGTGGAATCTTCGCTCAGTGATGAGACTGTGCGCGGCATCTTTTTTCTGCTTAACCATCATCGCCCCTTTGATTCTCTCTCAGTATGAATTTTCTTCGCTGCAAGTCCTGTTAGCGATGGTTTTGCTTGGTGTATGCCTGTATCCATCATATCGCTACGTCATGCAGGATAGCGCTGGTGTGCCTGTATTACCGCTACTGTGCCTGGCATACGCCGCGCAGTTCGCAATCCCGATTTTTACACGCGATGCAGTTATGTCGCTGGCATACGATGACGCCATTCTGGAGAACGAGGAAGTTGTAATGGCGCTTGTGATGACAATCATCGGCGTCTGTGTGATGCAGCTTGCTTACCATTTACTTCAAACGAAGAAAATTAATAAAGTGCTTCCGGCAATCAACCTGCCGCTTAATGTTAATCGAGCGAAGCTTTACTGTGTGTTTATTTTTGCCCTGGCTCAGATTCTGAGCCTTGTCGAGTTGTTCCTTCCGATTGAATTCAAATCCCCGCTATCTTCATTTATTGCGTTGTTTCAAAATCAGGTACTGGTGGCGATTGGCATTTTAAGCTGGGTTGTCTACAAAAAGCATGGGAACAAATGGCTCAAGGTTCTGCTTTACATAATCGTAGGCATTACGATTGTTCGTAATGCTTCAACGACAATGCTTGAGTCTATACTCATACCCATAGCCGTCCTCTTCACAACTAGATGGATTTACACGCGACGGGTGCCGATATTTGGTTTTATATTCATCGGGTTAATAGTTGTTTTCCTCTCCCCTGTGAAGGGGGATATTAGAAAATCCGCCGCTACAGAGAACGCGGTAGCTGCAGATTCATCGGTTACAAATCGCGCGGTACAATGGTTTGGTCAGGCAACAGACTACTGGGTCGCGGTTTTCACGGAGAACCGCGGTCTTCTTGAATCCGCTTCAGATACTACATCTCGCACAGACCTCATACATCAATTCGCTTACATCTATGCTTCGACGCCGGAGCGCGTTCCATACCAGTATGGAGAAAGCTACAAGTATTTCGCCGTTGCTCTGATTCCTCGCGTGCTATGGCCGGGGAAGCCTACTGCCAACAGCGCGAATACTTTCTATGCAATTAATTACGGTGTCTCAACCGAGCAGATTTTGGAAACCTCCACCTTTGGTGTAACTCTAATAGGCGAAGGGTACATGAACTTCGGGTTTTTCGGCGTCCTTCTGGTGATGTTCATGCAAGGAACTGTCTTAAGTCTTCTCGAGCAAATCTTTGCCGGGCGTAAGGCCGGGGCTGGCGGGTGGGCAATATTTATAGCAACCCTGGTCTATCTCTTAAACGGTATAGGGTCGAGCGCGGAGGTTATGTTTGGAGCTGTCCTTCAGAATCTAATCGCTAGCTGCATTCTGTTATGGTGGATACGTGAAAAGCCCTCGACCATTCGTATTGCAATATTGAGAACAGCCCGCCTTGCTCTTGAAAAATAGATATTCGCTTTGATCTTAGCTCTACAGACAACAACTTTCGGCACTTACGGCGGTATCTCCACTTACAACCGTTTGGTTTGCCGCGCCCTGAATGAATTAGAGGATGCGGAGGGGAGTCGTGTGCTGATTGCTATGGACGAGCAACCGTGCATAGAACAACCCTCCAGCAGTTTGTCGCGCATAGAGCTTGAGGCATTCAGTGGGAATCGCGCTAAATTTATCAAGCGTGTGATGGCGCTGGCCTTCAGGCAAAAGTTTGATATTGCGCTCATCGGGCATGTTAATCATGCTCCCCTCGGGTTGATGCTGAAATTAATGCAGCCACAAATGCGGTACGGCGTAATGATTTATGGAATAGATGTATGGCGGCACCTGAAAGGATTTCAAAGCCTCGCAATGCACAGGGCTGATTTCATAGTCTCGATTAGCGACTACACCAGGCAGAGAGCAATCGAGGCTAATGACCTCGCGCCGGAGCGTTTTTTCCTATTACCGAATGCCCTTGAGCGGCACGATTCCGAGCCTACCAGAATAGACCATCCGGCAATTAAAGGGACGCTTCTTCTATCTGTCTGCCGTCTTGAAAAGAGCGAGCAGTATAAAGGTGTGGACAAGGTGATAGAAGCTCTGCCCTCAATTGCATCTCACGTGCCTGATGTTCAGTATATTGTCATCGGCGGCGGTACGGACCTTGAGCGACATAAAGAGCTGGCTGATAGAGTTGGAGTTGCCGAGCGCGTACATTTCCTTGGTTTCGTAGATGATGAAACTCTACAGGCATACTATCGTGCGTGCGACCTATTTGTTATGCCAAGCGCGGGCGAGGGATTTGGGTTCGTCTTCCTGGAAGCCATGCAGTACAGTAAAGCCGTGGTGGCAGCAAACAGCGGTGGGGCACCGGAAGTTGTGGTGGATGGCGAAACCGGCCTGCTTGTAGAATACGGCGACACAACACAGCTTACCGCTGCTCTCATTCGCCTGTGCCTTGATTCCGAATTTCGCGCAAAATTAGGAAGCGCAGGGTATAAACGACTGCAAGAGAATTTCACTTTCCCAAAATTTCGCCAGACTTTCTCTGATATTCTCAAACAAGAGTTATCCGCAGCCGAAACTTATAAATCTCGCCGTCAATCGATTGGCAAGACGCGCGCTGTTTGAAAGGTTTTTCGAGCGATGTGTGGAATCGTTGGAATCTGGATGAAGGGCAGGAGCGACGAAGCGGTTAAGGCCGTTGAGCGCGCGAGCTGCGCTTTAGCGCATCGTGGGCCTGACGATCTTGGCATGCTCAAAATCGTTCAGGCAGAGAATGAGAGTATTGTCGTCTTTGGTCATCGCAGGCTTAGTATTATTGATCTATCGCCAGCCGGGCATCAGCCGATGGGGTATTCAGAGAGCGGCCTGCACATGACCTACAACGGTGAAATCTATAACTACCTCTCGTTGCGGAAAGAGTTGGAGGAAAATGGGCGCGACTGGGCTTCGCGCACGGATACGGAAGTTGTGCTTCGGGCGTTTGCAAAGTGGGGCATTGATTGTTTTGATAAATTTCGCGGCATGTTTGCGCTTGCGGTTTGGGACGAGCGCAGACGCGAACTCACACTGGCGCGCGACCACTTCGGAATCAAGCCGCTTTACTACTACAGAACCGAAAACCTATTCGTCTTTGCTTCGGAAGTTCGCGCGCTTCTGGCGACCGGCCTCGTCCCGCGACGCATGAGCCGGGAAGGCATCGCTTCATTTCTGGATTACGGCTCGGTAGAAGCGCCCGCGACGATGCTGGAAGGAGTGCGCTCGTTATTGCCCGGCCACGCGATGACCGTCAAAGTTGAAGGGAACTCTTTTCAGGTTAAAGAAAGATTCTTTGCTGAAAAGCTCTGGACAGACGCCCAACCAACCAGTGTGAAAAGTCGTGATGAAGCGGTTGGGGAATTAAGAGAGATTCTTGAAGAGTCTGTGCGCCTGCATCTGGTGAGCGATGTGCCGCTAGGGCTGTTTCTTTCGGGCGGGATGGATTCCAGCGCGCTGGTGGCCTTGATGAGTAAGGTTACAGGCGAAAAGCCCAAAACTTTCAGCGTAGTCTTCGCAGAAGGGAAATTCACAGAATCCAGGCACGCGCGTTTCGTCGCCGAACGATTCGATACTGTTCACACAGAGATTCCGCTTTCAGAAGAGAATCTTTTACAGACATTGCCAGACGCTTTGCGCGCAATTGACCAGCCGACAATTGATGGAATCAATACTTACGTAGTCTCAAAGGCAGTCAAAGAGGCGGGCGTCACCGTTGCGCTTTCCGGCCTCGGAGGCGATGAGTTGTTTGCAGGCTACAGCACTTTTCGCAGGGCTATCAGAATGAGGCAACTTGAAAGCTTGTCGCCTCTGCTGCGCAAGACTGCTGCCCTGATCGGAAAGCCTTTCGCAGAAGGCTCTGTGCAGAAGAAGAAGCTATGGCAACTGTTGACAGGCGAGGGAAGCCCGCACGCGGTCTACGCGATCACGCGCCAGCTATTCGCCCCGGACGAATTGAAATCTCTCTTTCCTGATAGCGTGCGCGCGGACGGCGCTGAGAATGGTAATGGATGGCATGACGCCGTTAACGCCGTGTCGCTTTACGAGCTTAGAGGGTACATGGCAAACATGCTGCTGCGTGACACGGACTCTATGAGCATGGCTCATTCTCTTGAGGTTCGAGTCCCGTTCGTTGACGTGGCCGTTGTTCGCTTCATGCTTGGATTGCCCGGCGAATGGAAAGTTACGGGACGTGGGCCAAAGCCGCTGCTTCAAGATGCAATTAAAGACTTGCTTCCAACCGATTTCATGCGCAGGCCGAAGATGGGATTCACGCTTCCGTTCGAGAATTGGATGCAATCCTGCTTGCGCGAGCAGATTAACCAGGTCTTCGCGGACGAGGAAGGGCTGGCTGCCTTAGGTATAAACGCTGAAGCTGCGCGAAGCGTCTGGCGTCGCTTTCTTAATCGCCCGCGCGCTGTGGGCTGGTCACGCCCCTGGTCTCTGTTCGTGCTCGCCAATTGGTGCAAGCTTCATCAGATAACACTTTGAAAGTTCTTCACATAATTCCCAGGCTGGCTATGTTGTGTGGCGGGCCTGTCGTTGCCGCTCTAGGGATGACTTCTGCGCTTGCAAGGGCGGGTGTAGATGTGCGCCTTGTGACCACAGACCGCTGGTCTCACGATTTGCCGGAAAAGATCGAATGCGAAACTGAAATCTTTCCGAACCTTGTAGGCCCGTGGCAGTGGTCGCCCAAACTCGGCAGAGCGTTGCCTGAGCTTGTGCGCTGGGCTGATGTGGTGAATCTCCATACACTCTGGAACTACCCCGTAGCCGCCGCCGCTCGCGCATCTGCTCGCGCAGGTGTCCCGTATATACTGAGGCCGTGCGGGATGATGGATGAGTGGTCGCTTACACAGAAGAACTGGAAGAAGCGTCTTTACACAGCTTTGATAGAACGAAAGACCATCAACAATGCAGCGGCGTTGTGGTTCACAAGCGAGGATGAGCGAAAAGGGGCGCAGCATTTCAACTACGTGGCCGCAGACGCAGTTATTCCCCTAGGAATAGCACAAGATGTTTATAGAGAACTGCCGCCACCCAACAGTTTTCGTCAGCAATTCCCGGAACTGAAAGAACGGCGTCTAATACTTTTTCTCGGAAGAATAACTCCGAAGAAGAGGACTGATCTCTTGCTCAAGTCTTTCGCATCGGTTCATGAAGAATTTCCTGAAACGGCGCTCGTCATCGCAGGGCCGGACGAAGGAACATGTTTGAAGGATTTGAAAGAACTGGCCGAAAGCTTGCGTGTGGCAGACCGCGTACATTTCTTAGGCCCGCTGCAAGGTCGTGAGGTGCAGGCTGCGTTCGTTGATTCGGATATCTTCGTGCTGCCCTCGCTACATGAAAATTTCGGCGTTTCAGTAATTGAAGCTATGGCCTGCGGCCTTCCCGTGATAGTCAGTAACAGCGTGAATCTTTCCAGACAGGTGGCCGAGGCGGATGCAGGGTTGACGATTAATCTCGACGTGGAATCTCTGAAAGAAGCGCTGCGAAAGCTTCTAGCTGACCCGTCGCTCTCGCTAGGCATGGGCGAGCGCGGCAGGAAACTCGTACTAGAGAGGTTTACCTGGGAAGGTATCGTGCCCGAACTGATTGATCTTTACGAGAAAGCGATAGCGCGTAAATTGACGGCGCGACCCGTCGGTAATGTTCTGGCGGCAGGTGAAACACGACAGCTTGGCGAACTATACTTTCTGGAATTATGTGCGGCATCAC
>DATHJK010000361.1:0-16510 GCA_035316225.1 Pyrinomonadaceae bacterium | reverse complement strand
GCGCCCCATGCGTCACCTGCCTGAGAGCTTTCGTCGCAACGTCAACGCGGAAGACCTGATATTCGCCTCTAACGCCCGTCTCGAAATAGATTGCTCGACCCTGCTCGCCCCACGTGAGATTCGACGGGATGAGATCAAGGTCTTGAGCGGCCAGAGTGGAATGAGCGCCGCCCCCGCTCGGCGCAAGCCAGATTTTCGGATGGTCTCGTTCCTGAATCTGCCCTGTGAAAGCAATCATTCTTCCATCGGGCGACCAGCGCGGGCTGTTGTCCTCTTCGTCGTGATCGGAAATCTTCGTGAGACGCCCGCCTTCCGCGCCTATGACCCAAACGTCGGTGTTGCGGCTTTCGTCGAAAGCGTGTCCCGTGCGGTCGGATACGAAAGCTATCTTCGTACTATCGGGCGACCACTGCGGGTCTGTATCGTTCCATTCTTCGCCGGAAGTTATCTGCTTCGCAGCGCCCGTGCGTGCGTCAACAACCCATAGATGGCTGCGCTTATCGTCGAACCAGCCAGTGTCGTTGAACTTGTAGGAGAGGTGGAAGTAGTGGCGAACGTCGCTGCGCGCGTTCTGCGCGTCGCTTGGGCCAATGCGGCTGACCACTACGAAGCGCGTCCCGTCCGGCGACCACTGAAACGAGTTAACTCCGTTCTTGAGATTGGTCACGCGGCGCGCTTCGCCCCCGTTCATTGGAAGCAGGTAGATTTGAGCGCGAGGAGTTTCAGCCGCCGCAGTCGCCTGCGCGCTGGTGATGCCCGGAGAAGCCGGTGCGGTCGGACTGCTCGCAGGCGTAGGAGTCGCGGAAGGAGCCTGCGCGGTTGAAGCATTCGGCGCGTTCGCTCCCCCATCAGTGCCTGCGGGTCTTGATGAGAGAAATGCCAGGTATTGCCCGTCAGGACTCCATCGCGGAGAGTTTGAAGATTGCGCGCTTGTCGTAAATTGTCTGGGCAGAAGGCTGCCGTCCGTTGCTGCTATCCAGATGTTCGATTGCCGCCGGTTCTGGCGCTGGTCAACTGTTGTGACGACGTAAGCTACCCATCTGCCGTCGGGCGATATGTGCGGGTCACCCAGAAATTCAAACGAGTAGTAGTCCTCCGGCGTGATGCCGCGCCTGTGCTCCGCCGCACCCTGCGCTTGAGCTTTAACGAACGGAACCACCAACAGCAACAGAATCAGAGACAAGCTAACAATCTTCTTCATCGCCTTTAACTCCCCGTGTAAGTTTCAAGAAATATTCTGAGGGCAAACACTCAACCCTTTGTGTTCTTCTTAGCGCCTTTGCGTCTCCAGCGTGAAACCATTCCTCACGCTGGAGACGCAAAGGCGCTAAGAGATTTTGAAGCGCTCTCTAAGTCAACGGTTTCAGAATCTGTGCGAGCAGGTCTGGCCGAGCGGCGTCGCGCACAAGATGCGGATACCTGTCGCCGTCGTGATAGTTCAACTGGAAAGCCACCTGCTGTCCTCCTGTCTCAACGACCAACTGAAGCGGCGCAGCAGAATTTTTCGTAGCCTTCACTGCACCGCGCATAGCTTCCGCAGACCAACTCTGTCCGTTAACCGAAACTATCTTCGCGCCCGGAGTCATCCCTATCCGGTCTGCTACGGAACCGGGCATCACATCCATCACAGTCCCATCCTCTTTCAGCCAGAGGCCGAGTGAGAAACTCATGTTAAGAGTCTTGGTGGTTAATTCGCGCACATGAACATATGCGTTCGGCACATCCGTAAAGACAAGCTTCCACCCGCTACGCTCTATGCCGCCCATAGGAGGATGAGGGTTAATGTTGTAGACGCGGCTCGTTAAGAACGCGCGCCAGTCGTAAGGCGAAACCTGATTGAGCGCAGCGACGACATCATCAAAAGTGTATGGCAAAACTCGCGGCGCGCCCGATTGCCCCCCGTGAAAGGCGCGACAGAAATCGTCCAGCGAACGTCTTCCATTGCTACGCTCGCGTATGATTGTGTCCGCCTCCAGCCAGATTAACGCTCCCTCATCGTAATACTCAGCGCCGCGTCGCCACGCCGCCCAATCATCCGGCGCGCCGTAGAGAATCTGCGCCCCCGTCGCCGTATCGACAAGCGGTCGCCACTCGCGCCCGCGATGCGTGTCCAGATTCGCCGCGACGTAAGCTATGTAATCAAGGGAATCTTCCACGGAGCGCAATCCGCTGCGACTCGTAAGAAGAAAGTTGCCTAGATACTGTGTCAGACCTTCATAGACCCATAATAGCTCGCCTCTCATAGGTTGCTGGTAATCCGGCGTGGCTAGCCCTGCGGGGCGGCGATACTTACCGTTCCACGAATGCGTGAACTCGTGCGGCAGCAGCGTTGAATAGCGCAGGAACGCCGGGCTGTTTGTAAACATGGTTTCCGGCGCGCGATTATCGCTGGATTCGTGATGCTCAAGCCCGTTGATAACAAACGCATCGCTCAGGCTTAAGAGAAAGTGATAGTGCCTGTAGTGATGAGCGCCGTAGAGAGCAAGAGCCTCCGCAACCATCCTTTTGTAGCGCTCGACAAGCTCGTCGCTCATCGAAAGATCAGTCGCGCTATCGGCAGCAATATCAATCTCGACGGACGAGTCCTGATCCTGCTCCAGCATAAGGCTTCTAAAATTCTCGCCCGCGATGACCGGCGAATCAATCAGTGTGGTCAGCGAGACGGTATCGAAGTTAATCGTCTCGCCATCTTCTCTTGAAACAGGCAGGGCAGTTCCGTACTTCCACCCGCGCGGCAGTCGCAGGCTTGCGCGATAGGAAATTGCATCCGCCGGGCGACCCTGCGGATAAAGCAGAAGCTGATTCCACAGGACAACGGCCACATGCGGCGTGGCGTTCGGCGTGAAGCCGTAACCGCTGCCTGCGAAGGCCGTAGCCGGAGATAGATAATCTAATGAAACTTCCAAAGACTTCACGCCCGCCGGGATAGTACAATGCAGCGCGTACATGTCAACCGCGTCGCGCTGCCATGCAATTGCGCGCCCCGCTGCTGAAAACCTCAGACCTGCGAGTTGCACTATTGGCCCGGTTGGCCCATGCTCGCCCGGAATCCACTTCGGATAATAGAGCGTAAGCGGCCCCTGCTTGACAGGTATTGTCAGGCGCGCGTGAAAGAGTCCGCGTGTCGCTTCGGAAGCGTCAACGGCTACCGTTACCGGCGTGGCAAGGACAGGTCTTTCCACTCTGGCCGACGCGCGTTGCTGCGCGTGCGCTGCCGTAGCACATAGAGAGAGAATGAAACAGAGGCTCAGCGCGAGACACGAAAACGGCTTGACGAGATACTTCATAGTTTCCTCATCGAACAGGCGCAGTCATGCGTAAGATTTTAATTGCGGTGTTGCGCGGTGATTGTAGCCGAGAGAGCCTCTCATTCGCCAGTGTCAGAGCAAACTGATGGATAAAGCCCCGTAGGGGCTAAATGTTTATCTGCCTTATCAAACATCTTACCGGCGCTTAATAGAGAACTCTAAAACAACGATTTTGTGAAGAAGTCAGCCTGCATGCTGAATATTATTTTCAGGCACAGAGAGCGTTAGCGAGATGCGCGCGTGTGTGTGATGCTTATGGATAAAGACGTGAAAGAGATGACTCAGGATGAAATTCGGGCGCGGATAATTCGTCTGGGGTTCGGGGGAGACGAAAAGCTTTTCCAGAAATTCTGCGAGCGATTGCGAGAACAATTGCCCGATGGAACGGGAGTCGCCATACGCGGAAGCGCTCTCACAGCGGAGCGATGGGAGGACGGCGCGCCGTTTGACGCCGATGGGCATGGCACAAGCGACATAGACGTGACGCTCGTTGGCAGTAGGGTTAAGGAATACTGGAATGAAGACGAGTTCTACATTCCCGGACTTCACACCAAACCTCTGTGCGATGAAGACAACACAATCGCGCCCGAACTGGAAAGCTTGCGTCAGTCGCTTCAGCAGATTGTTGGAAGGCCGGTAAACTTTCAGGCCACGTCCGACTTCATCCTCTTCGTGCGCGATGTTGTACTCGACCAGCCTTACTTCATGGTCATAGAGGCTGAAGAAGGCGCGTGATACTCAGACTGCTCAGCTACAACATACGATTTGGCGGGCGCGGGCGAGAGCTGCTGCTGGCCGAAGTCATACGCGCGGCCACGCCTGACATAGTTGTTTTTCAGGAAGCGACTGACCCGCTTCTAATAGAGAGATTGTCAAAGGCTACGGGCTTACCCTACTGGGCTGCGCGCCGCTCACACTCCATAGCCTACATCAGCCGCGTACCCGTCGCTCATCACGAATGGCACATCACCACAGGCTCCCGTCATTCCTTCATGGAGATTGTGCTGGACGAAAGCAATGCGCGCATTTTCGGCCTTCATCTCAGAGCGCGCTTCTCTAAATGGACTGAGCGGCGACGCGAGCGCGAAATCAGAGCGCTGCTCAAAGAGATTGAGAAGCATCAGGAAGGCTTTCACGTTCTCGTCGGAGATTTCAATACGCTCGCGCCGGGAGAGCTTCTGGATACGAGACGCATGCCCGCGTGGATTCGCGCTCTGGTCTGGCTGAGCGGGCGCGACATTCAACGAGCCACCATTCAGGTGATGCTCGATGCTAATTATCTGGACGGCTATCGCCTGCTTCACCCGGAAGACAAAGGCTACACGTTTCCAACATGGGATACGCATTTACGTCTTGACTACATCTTCATTCCTAAAAAATACGCCGGACGATTGGCAGCATGTGAAGTGATAAGAGAGCCGGGCGTCGCCGCCTCTGCGTCAGATCATTACCCTCTACTGTCTCAGATAAATCTGGAATAGATGACGCTCGTTAGATGTAATCGGCTCTTCCGCCCGTTTAATCATGCCGTTATCGGGCATGATTACGGCCTAATCTCTTGTGATAACGGCGTAACCTGGCATGAGTAGAGCGTACCCATCAGTAAGAATGACGTACTCGCGCGTGGGAACGTCATTCCGAGGCGTGAGCATGGCGTAACCAAGCGTGGGCATGACATACCCATGCCCGGTTACGTCATTCCGAGTCATGGGAATGTCATTCTGAAGCGTGGGGATGGCGTTCCCATGACTCGGAATGGCGCTTCCATGACTCGGAATGACGTTTCCACGCTTCGGAATGACGTTCCCATGCCTGGGTATGTCATAACCGCGTCTGGTTATGACGTAACTGAATGGTAAGTACTCGGACAAAATTAAGTTTGGGTTGTCGCTGTGTCAGTACCGCCTGAGAGAAGGGATGAGGGATGAGGGATGAAATGGGTTGAATGAATTGCATGTTGACCTATTCACTCCTTCTTATTCATCCCTCATCCCTCCGCCCTCATCCCTTCTCTCAGGCGGTACTGACCTGTACTTATCGCGCAGCGGCTACATGCAATTGTAAACCGCTATAGTCTAAGCCCTGCGAGAATATTGAAGAAGACAGTACAAGGAAGGAAGTAAGAAGGAGGAAGACGGAAAGACCAACTATTCAACATGAATGATTATTCTTTTCCGCCTTCCTCCTTGCTTTTCATCGCTTACTTCCATTCTATGTCAACGGCCTCGAAGCGTGTAGAGCCTACGTTCTTGAGCGAGTGTGTTGTAGCGCCTGTATGCCAGCGAAACTCTCCCGGCTTGAACTTGACGGTCTGCCGTTGTCCCTGAGATTCAATCTCTATGTCGCCCGCTGAGACCGCGATGCCCAGACCGGAGAGCGCGTGCGTGTGCATTCCGGTTGACTGTCCGGGTTCCAGCACCAGACGATAAATGCGCACGCGCTCGTTCTCAAGAACCAGCGTGTGACCCGGCACACTTTCGAGCGATGCAGCGCTCGCAGGTGAACCCGGTGACGAAAGTATCTCCACTGTAATGTTGTGGAAAGGAGTAGAGCCGACGTTAGTGATGCGATGTATGAGCGAGGCTTTGGAGAATCTGACCTCGCCTGTGGTTAGATTCAAATCAACGGGCTGCGCGCCCATCACCTGCGCTTTGAGATTAGCCCCGCCGATAGTGACGAACACGTAATCGTTCGAGTGCGTGTGAAAAAGCGTAGCATCATTCGGCGGCACCATGACATCGAAGACGCGCACGTACTGGTTCTCGAATTTCAAGTGATGGCGCGGCTCGCTCTCGACAGGCACAGGCGATTGAAAAGCCGCGTGCAGTAAGATAACAATCGCGGAAAGCGCAACGGCAAATGCTTTTGTCATGCTGGACTGCCACTCCTTTCCTACGCTCAACGAATCGCTCTTAATTTTGCTGGCAGGTGATTAGACATTGAAATTGCAGGGAGTTTCAAGCCTTAAATTTCCCATCCGGCGTTGAGCGCATAGTTAACCTTTACAAAGATGCGAGCCTGCGCGATGGCGCTCAGCCATACTTTTCAGACCACACAACTTCTAACTGTTTCTAGCGGCTCACGTCCCACAGCCTGACCGTTCCGTCAGTGCCTGCGCTCGCCAGCAGTTTGCCGTCGGGCGAAAAAGCCAGGGAATGTCCGATCACGCTCTCTGCGGTCGTGAACGTTTGTTTTAACGCCCCCGTCTGAACATCCCACACTTTGACTTCCCGATGGCTTGCGCTCGCTATGGTTTTACCGTCGGGCGCGAAAGCAACGGCGAAGACTGTATTCAGGTCTCCTTCTTCCATAGTTCCTTTGAGCGCGCCCGTCCGCGCATCCCACAGCCTTATAGTGTTATCAATGCTCCCGCTCGCAATCGTCTGCCCATCGGGCGAAAAGGCTACGCTGTTTATTTCGCTCGTGTGCCCCTCAAGCGTTCTCGTCAACTCTCCCGTTTGGGCATCCCACAACTTCACGGTGTTGCCGTAGCCGCCAGCAGCTATCGTCCTGCCGTCCGGCGAAAAAGCAACCGAGTTGGTGAAATAGTCTTGACCTTCCAGCGATCTCTTCAAACTTCCTGTAGCCGTGTCCCACAGCGCCAACTTGCTGTTTCTATTCCCGACGGCCAGAGTTTTCCCGTCGGGCGAGAATGTTATCTGGTGAATGTTATTGACATTCTCGCCGCTGAGTTTGAGCTTTACGTCGCCCAGCCTTCCCGACTGAGTATCGACGATGAGCACGGTATCTTGCCCGTCGTTATCGAGCGCAATGGCTCCGAGTTGCCCGTCTGATGAGAAAGCGATTGAGACAACTGTATTGTTCGACTCGTCGAGCGTTTGTAATGACGACCCGGCTTGCGCATCCCACAATCTGGCCGTACCGTCCAGACTGCCTGTAGCCAGCGTTCTTCCATCATGCAGCCACGCGACCGAAGTCACTTCCCTGCTTTGGCCTGAAAGCGCGCGCACCAATCCTGCGGGTCGCGCTGCTACGCCTGCGGCTTCACCGCTTCCGGCATTCTGATTCTGCTGAGCAGTCGTCTGGCTTGTGTTGCGGGGCGAGTTGGCGTTTGAAGTGTTTGAGTTGTGCTTGAGAAGTAGTAAGTAAACTGCCGCCGCGCCACCCACCAACAGCAGCAAGAAGAGAGCTAGTATCCATAGATACCAGCGAGATTTCCGTTTGGGCTGAACCGGCGGCGTTGACGATTGCGGGCTTGTTCCATACGTTTGTCCTGCGTTGCTCTGTGCAGGTGATGAAGCTTGCGAAACAGGCGCACCACAGCCAGGACAAAAAGATGCGCCTTCCTTCAAAACGGAATGACAGTTCGGACAGTTCATCTTTCACCCTCCTACTCAAGTTTTGAGATATGCCGGGCTAAGATAATCTTATCCAATTGGCCGTTTTCCCCGCATTTTATTGAAAAATATTATGAAAATAGAATAGTTATTGTCATCTCTTAAAGAAAGGTGGATAATTGGGAAAGCTGGTCGGCGCAAGTTTGCCCGGTCAGAACGAGTCTTTCATCAAGTAACACCTCTTAAAGACAGGGCGACAGGTTGTTCCTTTTACCAGTAGCTCTGAATTTCATCAAGAATATTCCAGAAGCATTAGGCCGGGGAAAGTTAGAACGGCTTAGACTTAAGCTGAAGAAGAGTCCTTCTCTCGAAATGCCGTCCAGACCTTAAACCCGAAAAGCGCTGAACCGAAATGAGCACGAGCATCTCTAATACTAATCGGCCCGGCTGGTTTGACATGTCGAAGACTGCAAATCGGGCGGGGGGGATTGCCCTCAAGGTGATGACGATTTTCGGCACGCGCCCGGAGGCCATCAAACTTGCCCCTGTGATACGCGAACTGGAAATGGCCGCGAAACAGGTTCGCACCGTGAACGTCACGTCTGCGCAGCACACTGACCTTCTATATCCTTTCATCCGCCTCTTCGATATACGCATTGACCACGACCTGCGCGCCATGCGCCCAAATCAAACGCCGAATCAACTCTGCTCGCGCGTGCTCAACGCGCTCGACTCCGTGTTAAGACAGGAGCGGCCAGACATCATTCTGGTTCAGGGAGACACGACGACGGCAATGGCCGGAGCGCTCGCAGGATTTCATTCCAAAGTTCCTGTGGCGCACGTCGAAGCGGGCTTGAGGTCGCACAATGTGCAATCGCCTTACCCGGAGGAGATGAACCGGCGGATGATTACCAGCCTCGCCACTTATCACTTTGCCGCCACAGCATCGAACCGCGCGACACTGCTTGATGAAGGCATTGCTGACGAAAACATTTTCGTCACGGGAAATCCTGTGGTTGATTCCCTCAAAACTATTTTGAAGCTCTCGCCCGTCACTCCCGCGCTCGAAGCGCTGCTCAGTCTGACGAACGGACAGCGCCGCATCATCCTAACGACGCACAGGCGCGAAAGCTTCGGCGCTACTATGGACGATAATCTGCGCGCGATACGCAGCTTCGTCGAAAGCCGCAAGGATGTTGCTCTGATATTTCCTGTTCATCCGAACCCGTCGGTTGCGAGCGCGGCGCGCAAGGTTCTTTCCGATCACCCGCGTATACACCTGATTCAGCCTCTTGCTTATAACGATTTCCTTGTGTTAATGACGCGCGCGTGGCTGATCGTCTCGGATTCGGGCGGTCTTCAGGAAGAATGTCCGACGCTTGGCAAGCCGCTGCTTGTCTTGCGCGAGAACACGGAGCGCCCGGAGGCCATTGAATCCGGCATCGCGCGGCTAGTCGGCGGCAACCCTGAGCGGCTGGCAGCTATGCTTGAAGAAGCGTACAGTGATGGCAGTTGGGCCAACGAAGTGAAAGAGATTGAAAATCCTTTCGGCGCGGGCGATAGCGGGAAACAGATAGCGGAGATTATCTGCGATCTGTTGAATGCTCCGGCTCGCGCTCTTAAGGTCGGTTAAGATGAACAACACGCAGCCCATCGTAGAGAAGCGGCATCTTCTGACAGTGATGTTGGAGGACTACTTTCACGTCACCGCTTTCAACGGGCTGATTCAGCGCAGCCAGTGGGATCGCTTCGAGACGCGGCTGGAAAATAATACGCTGCGCGCGCTAGACCTGCTCGACAAGTTCAACATCAAGGCCACCTTCTTCGTCCTCGGCTGGATAGCCGACAAACAACCCGAAATTGTCCGTGAGGTCGCACGACGCGGCCACGAGATTGGAAGTCGCGGCCTCTATCATCGCAGCACGCGCCAGATGACGCCGGATGAGTTCAGAGACGATCTCGCGCGGTCGCGTGATGCTGTGGAGCGAGCGAGCGGGACGCGAGTTATAGGTTATCGTGCCGCGCGTCGCTGGTCGTCCACTGAAGATTTGTGGGCGCTAGACATTCTGGCCGAAGAAGGTTATGTCTACGATTCCAGCCTCGCTCCTATTTCGAGAAGATTCAACCATGAGCCGTGGCGTCGCTTCGCGCACGAGCATCGCGTAGGCGACAAACGGATTTGGGAGTTTCCCGCCTCGACCTGGAATCTTCTTGGCTGGCGCATCCCTATTGCCGGTGGAAACTATTTTCGACAGTTCCCGCACACGCTGCTCAAGCATGCTGTCGAATACTGGCACAAACATTACGACGCTCCCTTTGTGATGTACACGCACGTCTGGGAGCTTGACCCGGAGCAGCCGCGAATCAGCAGCGCCTCGCCCATCACAAAGATTCGTCATTATCGCAATCTGGACAAGATGTCGTGGGTGCTCGAAGACTATTTCAGCAAGTATCGCTTTGTAGGCGTGGCGAACTATCTTGGACTAAGCCACACGCGCGAAGATGAGAGTGGGGCTGAACAAAGCGAGCTTGCACGTGACGCTCAGAATCGGCTGGACAGGCGCAGACCCGTCCTTCATCTCTCGTCAACGTCTGCGATCTCAGCCGAAGCCGATGCGCCCGAAGTTAGATGCACGCCTGTTAGCATAGTCGTTCCCTGCTTCAACGAAGAGATAATTCTCCCTTATCTCTCGAACACTTTGAAAAGCGTCGTGGACGCCCTGCAAAACGATTATGACTTGCGTTTTATCTTCGTTGACGATGGCAGCAGAGATAAGACCTTCGAGTCCTTGCAGCGCCTCTTCGGCTCGTGGCCCAACTGCGATTTCGTGCGCCACCAGAGAAATCTAGGCGTCGCCGCAGCTATCCTCGACGGTATTCGTCACGCTCAAACGGAGATCGTCTGCTCGATTGATTGCGACTGCACATATGACCCGCACGAATTGAGAAACATGATTCCGCTGCTTGCGGAAAATGTCAGTCTGGTGACCGCCTCGCCCTATCACCCGCGCGGCTATGTGCGCAACGTGCCGCACTGGCGACTCTCTTTGTCCAAAGGCGCATCTTTTCTTTACCGTCACGTGCTGCGGCAGAAGCTTCACACTTACACAAGCTGCTTCCGGGTTTATCGCCGCGACGCTGTGATTGATATGCGCCTGAGCGAGCGCGGATTCTTAGGCGTCACAGAGATACTTGGCCGGTTGGATTTGCGCGGCGAAAAGGTCGTCGAATATCCCGCGTTGCTCGAAGTCCGTCTCTTCGGACGCTCGAAGATGAAGGTGCTGAAAACCATCGCGGGACACCTGCGCCTGCTCACCCGCCTGCTAACGATGCGCGTGCATTCCGGCATCACATCACATCAAGCGTCGGCTGAAATCGCGCCCGTGGCGGATGTGTCGCTCAACGTCAATTACAAAAGACCGGCCATCAATTCTCAGAAGTAGCAATCCTATAAAAGAGATAAGGAACAAAGAATGGAAACAAGCTTGCAGGAACTATTAACTCTGCCTTCGGATCAGGACGCTTCGGGTCGCACGCTCGGCGCGGAAGAACTCGCGCTGCTTTCGGATGTGATAGAGAGCGGTACGCTCACCAGCACGAAGGGCGAGTTCACCAAGACTTTCGAGAAAGATTTTGCGCGACTCCTGGGCGTGCGTAAAGCCTACGCTTGCGCTTCCGGCACGGCGGCGATTCATATAGCAGTCGCCGCGCTCGATCCTAACCCCGGCGACGAGATAGTTACTTCTCCAATCACGGACATGGGCGCGCTCGCACCCATACTGTATCAGGGCGCTATCCCCGTCTTCGCGGACGTTGATCCGAAAACTTATAACTTGACGGCGCGCACTATCGAATCCGTCTTGAGCGAGCGAACGCGCGCTATTATCGTCACGCACCTCTTCGGCAACCCGTGCGACATGACGGAGATTATGGAACTCGCGCGCGAGCGCGGCATCTCCGTCATAGAAGATTGTGCGCAGGCGTTTCTTGCCGAGCACGACAACAGAAAAGTGGGGACGATAGGCGCAATCGGTTGCTTCAGCCTTCAGCAGGGTAAGCACATCACTACGGGCGAGGGCGGCATCGTCACGACCGACGATGAAGCGCTAGCTCGCCGCATCTTTCTTTTCATCAACAAAGCATGGGGCTACGGCGACCCTAACCCTGACCACTATTTCCTAGCGCTCAACTATCGCCTGAGCGAGTTGCAGAGCGCTGTGGCGCTTGCTCAACTTCCTAAACTGGAATCAGTGGTCGAAAGGCGCGTTAATGCTGCGCGCAAGCTTTCCATTAGCTTGCGTGACTTGCGTGGGATTGAGACGCCGCACGTCAACCAGCATAGCGTTCACACTTACTGGAAATACTGCCTGCGCGTTGACCGCAACGTAATCTCGGACGGTGCCGTAGGCATGGCTCGACTTCTTAAAGAGAAAGGCATAGCTTCCGCGCCGCGCTACATTCAGAAGCCCGCTTTCATGTGCGAGGTCTTTCAAGAGCAGCGCACTTTCGGCACAAGCCGTTACCCGTTCACGCTCGCTCGCGCCGAGGCGGTCAACTATGAGCGCTCGCGTTTTCCGGGAACGTTCGAGGCGCTTGAAGGCGTGCTGGTTCTCCCCTGGAACGAGAACTACACGGACGAGCACATTGATTACATCGCGGATTCAATTCATGAAGCCGCCGCGCGTCTTTCGTCCGTGTAGTTGATTTGAAGAAGGTGAACTCATCATGAAGAATAGACTCAGATTCGGGCTGGTCGGCGCTGGCGGCATCGCGCAGGCTTACGCGCAGGCTTTCAAAGAGTGCGAGACTGCCTGGCTTGTCGGCATAGCGGACGTTCGCGTCGAAGCCGCACGCGCGCTTGCCGAAGAGATGAATTGTCGCAGCTTCGCATCTTACGAGGCTATGGCGGCTGGAAGCGAGTTGGATGCCGTCATTGTTTGCACGCCTCCAATCACGCACCCGGAAATCTGCCTCTTCTTTCTAGCGCGCAAGGTTCACGTGCTGTGCGAAAAGCCTTTCAGCGTTGATGCGGCGAGCGCGCGTGCGATGTGCGAAGCTGCGAAAGAGTGCGGCGTGAAATTGACTATGGCCTCGAAGTTTCGCTACGTAGAGGATGTGGCGCGCGCCAAGAGCATGGTCACTTCCGGCATGTTCGGCGATGTGATTCTTTTCGAGAACTCGTTTACCTCTCGTGTTGACATGTCGAAGCGATGGAACTCAGACCAGAGGTTAAGCGGCGGCGGCGTGCTGATTGATAACGGCGCGCACTCTGTTGACCTGATGCGCTATTTTCTTGGCCCATTGGCTGAAGTCCAAGTCGTAGAAGGCAAGCGAAGTCAGGGCTTGAGCGTTGAAGAGACCGTACATATTTTCGTTCGCAGCGTGAGCGGCATCATGGGCAACATCGATCTTTCGTGGAGCATAAACAAGGAGCAGGAAAATTATATAAGCATCTACGGCTCGCAGGGCACAATCAAGATCG
Organism: Pyrinomonadaceae bacterium; assembly: GCA_035316225.1. Classification (GTDB taxonomy): domain Bacteria; phylum Acidobacteriota; class Blastocatellia; order Pyrinomonadales; family Pyrinomonadaceae; genus 3-1-20CM-3-53-8. Next base: position 3,422 of record DATHJK010000361.1, on the reverse strand, counting down.
GCTGGAAAGAGTCGAAATACCGTCATGCATCCAACCCTGCGTGGGTGGTGTTCGGCAAGGGCTACGACAAGGTGCAGGCGTTTCGCCGTCAGATTGAAAACTTTTCGCGCGCTATCAATGGAGACGAGCAGCTTTTGATTACTTCGGACGACGCACTCGCATCCGTCGAAGTCATAGAGGCGGCCTATTCAGCGCTACAGCAAAATCAGTGGACGACAGTGGGCCGCGACTTAAGCGCAGGTGAAGCGCGTGGAAGCGAATTCATCATAGAAGCGGGCAACATCGTATGACGATTCGCGTGCATCCGACCGCCATCGTAGAGGAAAATGTTGAGATCGGCGCGGGCACTTCCATCTGGGACAACGTTCACATACGCCACTCCGCTCGCATAGGTTGTGAGTGCATCGTCGGCGAGAAAAGTTATATCGCTTACGGCGTCAGCATAGGCAACCGCGTCAAGATAAACGCATTCGTCTACATCTGTGCTGCCGTCACAATTGAAGACGGCGTGATGATTAGCGCCGGAACAATCTTCACCAACGACCGTTTCCCGCGCGCCACCACACCTGATCTGAAACAGCTTAGACCTTCCGAGCCGGACGAACATACGCTGCCTACGCTGGTTCGTGAAGGCGCAACCATCGGCGCGGGCTGCACCGTTGGAAACGATCTCACAATCGGTCGCTTCGCTATGATCGGAATGGGTTCGCTGGTCACGAAATCCGTGCCCGACTTTCATCTTGCCATAGGCCATCCGGCAACCTCAGTCGGCTGCGTCTGCCGCTGCGGTCAAATGCTGATGCGTTTTCAAGTAGAAGATGAGAGACAAGCTGAAGAGATTGAATGTCCGACTTGTGGCTTGAAGTATGCAATTAAGAACAGAGTCGTTACTGAGATGCAAATCGTTTGATCGTCCTTCCGAACTATTCCATTCATGCGTTCCTCCTTCGTATTACGTGATAAATTGTATACAGGCTCTGCCGCGCAAGCAGCGCGTAAAGGCAGAGTTGCCTGAAATCACCATCTTCAGTTGATTACCGAAATGAATCAGGATCACAGGTTACCTCGTTGGGCCATCGTTGGCGGCGGCATGCTGGGCATGACGCTAGCTCATCGGCTGGCGCAGCAGGGGCAGGACGTGACTCTGTTTGAAGGCGCGGGTCAATTGGGAGGACTGGCGAGCGCGTGGCAACTTGGAGATGTAACCTGGGATCGCCACTATCACGTCACTCTGCTTTCTGATACTCACCTGCGTGAGCTTCTGAAGGAGTTGGATTTGGAGCAGGAGATGCGCTGGGTCGAAACGCGCACGGGCTTCTACACGGACGGCCAACTCTATTCAATGTCGAACACTGTGGAATTCCTGCGCTTTCCTCCGCTCGGTTTACCCGGCAAGCTCAGGCTCGGTGCAACTATCTTCTACGCCTCACGATTGAAAGATTGGAAGAAGCTGGAAAAGGTGCTCGTCGCTGATTGGCTCAGGCGACTATCGGGTCGCCGCACTTTCGAGCGAATCTGGCTGCCGCTGCTTCGCGCTAAATTGGGCGAGAACTACGAGCAGACTTCAGCAGCATTCATCTGGGCAACGATTGCGCGCATGTATGCGGCGCGCCGCACAGGATTAAAAAAGGAGATGTTCGGTTACGTGCCCGGCGGTTACGCTCGCATCCTCAAGCGGTTCGGCGAAGCTCTCTGTAAAGAGGGCGTGAAGGTAAAGCTTCAGCACAGGGTCAGCAAAGTTGAGAGGGCGATTGACGGCGTTCGTGTTGAGTTTGAAAACGGAGCGAGTGAAACATTCAATCAAGTGATGCTCACTGTGCCTGCGCCTGTGGCCGCGCGCGTGTGCGCGGGGCTTTCGGATGAAGAGAAGTTGCGGCTCAAAGATGTTCAGTATCAGGGAATCATCTGCGCCTCTCTGCTGTTGAAAGAACCGCTCGCAAACTTCTACGTCACCAATATCACAGACAGAGAGATTCCTTTCACAGCAGTTATAGAGATGTCCGCGCTGGTTGACCGCACGCATTTTGGCGGCAACGCTCTGGTCTATCTGCCGAAGTATTTAGCTCCTGACGATCCGGCCTTCGATTTGTCGGATGATGAGATTCGGGAAAAGTTTCTAGCTTCTGTGGAGCGCATGTACCCGCGCTTCAAGCGCGACGACCTGCTCTCTTTTCGCGTCTCAAGAGTGCGGCACGTCTTTCCCATCCCGACGCTTGGATATTCAGATCGTCTGCCTGCCGTGGAGACCTCCATACCCGGACTTTTTATACTGAACTCGGCGCACATCATCAACGGCACGCTCAACGTCAACGAGACCGTGCAGTTGGCGGAAAAGAGTCTGGCCCGATTTCTCTCGCACACGAATGGGCACGAGAGAGGAGGGACGGGCAAATGAGTAGAAGAGCCAAAACTCTTAAGCTGTTGCCACAGGATGCGCTGCAAAAGACGGGCGGGGTGGATCATGCAGACTGGAACTACCGCCCTATGCTCGGCGCAATCTCACGAAAACGCTTTCAAATGGTCGTCTCTCTACTTCCCGTAGAGCGATGCGAAAGACTTATTGAGATAGGCTACGGCAGCGGCGTCTTCATGCCTGAATTGGCGCGCCATTGCGACAAACTCTACGGCATTGACGTTCACAGCATGGCGGAGTCCGTGCGCGCGTCACTTGCGAAGCACAATGTTGCGGCGCAACTTTCTTCGGGCAGCGCGGCGGCTCTTCCCTTCGAGGATGATTTCTTCAACTGCGTTGTCGCCGTAAGCGCACTGGAATTCGTAGAAGAACTGGACGCTGCCTGCGCCGAGATTGTGCGCGTGCTGAAACCCGGCTGCCCTCTGGTCATTGTCACGCCGGGACACTCGCCCCTGCTTGACCTCGGGCTGAAAATGATGACGGGCGAGAGCGCAAATAAGGATTACGGTGATCGCCGCCAGTCGCTTCAGCCGACCCTTCTAAAACATTTCTATATCGAGCGCGAGTTGACAGCCCCTTCTATCGGAAGCTCGTTGATAAAACTCTACGCAGCAATGAGGCTACGCGCGCGAGAATAAACGCCTGCTCTGTCCCGTAGGGATTTTTCCTACATCTTCATAAGTTTTGATGCGGATTCGCTCTCGTAAATCTTTAGTTCTATTAAGCGTCATTCTTGTACTGGGCGTGGCATACGTCGCGGCCTATCGCGCGGGCGAGCCTTTCTTCAATAACGACGAGACGCGGCACGTGCTAACGGGCATCTATTTTAGAGACCTGTTGCACGACCTGCCTTTCGGCCACCTGCGTGATTACACTATCAACTACTACTTGCAATACCCCGCGCTCGGTCTTCTGGTCTGGCCGCCCTTCTTCTACTTCGTCGAAGGTTTAATGATGAGCCTCTTCGGTACTTCGCTCGTCGTGTCGAAAACCCTCGTAGCTCTTTTCG
>DATHJK010000360.1:0-3775 GCA_035316225.1 Pyrinomonadaceae bacterium | reverse complement strand
TTTCGGAGGGAGAGCGTGCGGGTGGATGCGCGGGAGTTTGCCGCTCCTCGCGTTGCTGTTGCTGTGGAGCAGGGCGAGATTCCGGCTGCTCGTGTCGCTGCGGCGGAGGCTCTGAACGCTGCGGCTCAGGTCGCGGCGGCGGAGCTTCGTGTCGCGGCTCTGTGCGCGCAGGAGGCTCTGACCGTTGCACAGGCTCGCGCTGTTCGTGACGCTCAGGCGGCGCGGCGGGTCTCTCCGTTCGCTGAGGCCGCTCGTATCGCGGCTGCTCATTGTCCTGTTCATTCCCGTGTGGCCGTTCGGCGGGCGCAGTTCTTCGCTCGCGCTGTCGCTCGTTATCGTCTGAAGGCGCGGGACGCTCCGGCGAATAAGAGGGACGCTCCGGTCTTGTGACGCGCGAAGGCGCAGATTCATTTCCGCCAGCGTTTCTGTCAGCACCGCGCTCGACAGGAGGGCGAGCAAATGTGCGTGTCGGACGCTCGACCGCGCCTGTCGGCCTGTCTGTTCCCGCTTCAGCGCTGCCTGTTGCGTTCTGAATTCCAGGAGCGACGCGCGGCTCGCGTCCCTGGAAGAGACGATCACGGCGCAGGTCTTCATCGAGCGCACGGCCAGGAGCGCGCGCTGCTGCGCCTGTCTCGCGTTGCGGCAAAGCTTGAACGATTGACGGAACAGGTCTTGTCGGCAAATTGCGCGCTGGTCTCGTCGCACCAATGGAAGCGCCCTCATTGCCCTCTGTAGGCCGCGAGGCGCGCACAGGCTCGCCCTGAATAGCTCGTCTAGCCATATCGGCTGTTGCCGGTTGAACACGCGCGGCTTCTGTCCCGAACTCGCGCGCGGGCGCGGTCGTCACTGCGCGAAGGTAAGCAGGGTTGGTGCGCTGCAATCCGGCTATCTCGTCCGAGCGCAGCGGAGTCAGACGATCAGGCGCGCGCCGTTGAAAGTTTCGCGCGTACGGGTCATGCTGGTTGTACGAGAGCGGATACCATGCTATGTGATTTCCGTAAGAAGTCCCCACGTTGACGAAGACGACGAGCGCAGGCCGCCACCAGCTACGGTGCGAGTAGTAGTGATGATAGCTGTGCGGAGTCCAGCACCAGCCGCCGTCGTAGTAGACCCAACGACCGTAGTGATAGGGTGCCCAGCCCCAGGCTTCATCGCCCACCCATGTCCATCCATACGGAGGGCACCACGTCCAGCGACCATAGCGATACGGTGCCCAGTTGTAATAGTTGTTGATGACGGTCACGTGTGGACGCCATATCCAGCCGTAGTCGTTGACGTAAACCCAATTGCCGTAGGCATCCAAATCTTCAGCGCCCCAGATGTAGTCGTCGTAATACCGGTTGTCGTAGCGCATGCGTTGAGCGAGATAGCGCTCGCGTTCTCCGATCCAATCGTCCCAGCCATCACGCGATGACGCGGCCACAATGTTCCAGTCGCCGTCCGCGTCGCCGTAAGCTACGAACTCCGCGCGCCGTCCGTCTCGAAGAGTAAAGCCGGAAGTTTCGGAATAGATTCGAGCGCGAGCGCCGTCGTGTGCGGTGACGCTCACGCGCCCTTCGTGCGTTACATCCAGACGATAAAGACCTTCAGTTTCGGCGGCGACGGTCGTTCCGGGCGCGTCCACCTCGAAATATTCGTGCTCGTGATCGAATCGCGCCAGGCGCAGGCTCGCGGTTCCTTCCGGCAGACTCAACGCGATGCCTTCATCGCGCAAAGTCACTACGCGAAGGACTGAATCCTCGCCAACGCGCACGAAGTTCTTTGAGTCAATCTGAATCTCCACGCGCGAGTCTCGAGCGGTTGCGAGCGCATCGCCTTCTACCAGAGGGTAATTCAGAGTGGCGCGCTCCCAGTTTTGTGCGCCCGAACGTTTAAGCTGAACGTCGCCGCGAATCAGGCTGACTCGCACGACGCGCGCGTGAACATCATATTCATCAGCGTAGTCTTCATCATCGCCATTCGCAGTGGCGAGCGCCGCGCTGCTTGAAAGAGTAATTAACAGTATAGAGAGAAGAGTGGCGGGCAAGAGTTTTGTGAAACGCATGATGCGTACTCCTTTTTGAGAATCAAACCGAGAATGTGGACAGCCCAGTTCGAGAGACGCGCAAGGAGAGAGAAATGTTAACGCGCCTTCTGCAAGAGTCTTCAGAGGCGATGACTTGCGACGGTTCGTTTGAAGCTCTTCACAAAACCGCGAGAGCAAAGCGCGTGCCCGTGAGTCTAGTAAGATAGTGATAAGTGATGGGTGATAAGTGAAAGAACAGAGGGTGAATGGTAAGCGGTGAATGAAAGTAAAGCTATCTTCTATTCACGACTTACGATTAACGATTCACGGCTTTCCTCTTATCACTTATCACCCTTTTTCATCTTTGGTTAAAGAATTAGCGTATGTTCTCTTTGAAGATTCTTCGAGGAAGTTTCGCGCGGGCTATGCGAGATGGTGCAGGCGCGGCACTATATCGTGCGCTACGGACTTGTCATTGATGACTGAACTGCTTCGTAACTCATCTTGAGTCACTTATGATAACCGCGTCGCGTATGATGTGGCCTCGCCCGCAGACAAGGTTGCCGCCGGGCGAGAAGTCGAAGGACGTTACAAGGTCATCGTTGAAATCCGTCAACTGTTTGGGTGCGCCGCCGTCCACTGGCTGGCTCCAGATGTTGCCCACACTGGCGCGGTTGGTTGTGTAGAGAAGCGAGTGCCCGTCCTGCGACCAGTGAAGCACAGGCGTTACCGTGCCGCCCGGTATAAAGTCGAAAGTTTTAATGGGTGCGCCGCCCTCGAACGGGATAACCACTATCTTGTTGGGCGGCGCGTTAAGCTGTGCCTGCCCTGTACTGTCTTCTGCATAAAGGTATGCTATGAGTTTACCGTCGGGCGAGACTACGGGCGACCGGGCCTGGGCGTCGGCAATTTTCTGGGGCGCGCCGCCATCTACAGGGACTTTCCAGATAGCTACCCTGTCCCCGATTAATGACGAATAGACGACCCATTGACCATCTGGAGTAAAACCCGGCATTACTTCTACAAGTCCGTCGGTTAACCGCTTTTGATTTCCGCCGTCAATATCCATACGCCAGATATTACGCATGCCTTTTCTGTTGGAGGTGAAAACTATATATCGCCCATCGGGCGAAACCACGGAGCTTCGGTTGTTCCCTCCGCTCGTCAGTTGCCTGCGGTTCTCTCCTGTGGAATCCATAATCCAGATGTCCGAGTTTTTGCCGCCTGCGCTGGACACGTAAACTATGCGTCCGTCGGGCATCCACGAAACGCTGTCTTCACCGCCTCCTCCGAGGAACCCTGTGTTGCCCGCAGGAAGTTGGGCTGCGCGTTTAGAATCGCCTTCGGGCGCGACCCAGACGTTCGTCGTTCCGCTCGACTGCACTGTTATGAACTGATTGGAATCGCTGGTGAAACTGAGCGAACGGTAGTTGTTCAGGTCATTTATAATCTGGCGCGCGTCGCCGTCCGGGTAGGAGAGAAACCAGACCTGTGTGGTCGTCGTGTCCTGATTGAGAGCGATCATGGCTAGACCGCTCATATCGTGTAACCACTCTACGCGGCCTATGAAATTCCACCTCTGCGTGGTCAGCACCTGTTCACTTCCGTCCTGAATTTTCACCGCTATTACGCGATAGCCTCCTCCTACAGTCTGTATGGAAGCGGCGACCAATTGACCGTCGGGCGACCACGACGGGCCTGTGAAGAAGATGGGAGCGAAGAATTCCGGCGGCTTGCGCGTGGCGATTACCTGTTCATTGCTTCCGTCCG
>DATHJK010000359.1:0-10858 GCA_035316225.1 Pyrinomonadaceae bacterium | reverse complement strand
CCCACGCTGTTTGCCTCGCTCGGCGATTCGCTCCTCACGGACACGTCGCCCATAGCGCAGACTGCTGTTGCAGGAGAAACTTTCACATGGTCGCAAGGCGTCATCGTCAATCACACCTTTATCACAGGAACTGCTCTCATAACCAGATACCAGAATACTTACAACACAGGCTCTCTATTAGGCGATGGAGTCACTGAAGGGCTGACGACGCAAGCCATTAACCCAATGATGATGACCGAGGAGACAACTCCGGCAAGCAGCATCAGGGTGAGCGACGGCGGCGCGATTACCGATGGTACTGTTTTCCTTGATACGAGTTCACTGCTTGGCGACGGCATCATCATTGGAGACGGGATAATCATAGGCGACGGAATAATCGTCGGTGACGGAATCATAATCGGTGACGGCATAGTCATAGGCGATACAAGTCTGACAGCGCAGTCGGCTATCTTCGGCGACGACACGCCCGCGATGAGATGAACCGAGGCGTGAAAGATTGAAGAGATTGCCGTCTAGGCGCTGTAGTGTCTTTGGGTAATGAGCGAAAGATTTACGGATTCATCTCTCCCTCGGTTTTCGACCCTCGCTATTGAAGCGGCTCTACTACAAGCTGAGGCCGCAATCTTTGCAGAAAGTTAAAAACTTACAGGGGCTGCCATACCCTGCTTGAGAGTGGGAACGCGAGAAGCACGCCGCGCAACATCTTTGCGGCGCACACTTCTATCGCGTCGCTTCCCACCTCAAAAGGAGGAGTCAGGTGACATACAAACCGTTTCTTGCAACCCGACGAATCGTTCTTGTCCTGCTGCTAATTTCCCTCTGCGCAGGCCAGCTCACTTTTAGCCCGAGCATCAGGGCGCAGGTCGATATAAGCCGGTTGCCGGATACACAGGAGCGCACGGGCAGAAAAGTCTCCACAGACCTGCTTGAGTTCACGCGCGGCTCGCGCAGTCGCAACTCTCGCGTTCGCGTCGTGCTGCAACTCGACGACAGAGCTACTGAAGCGCTCGACTCATTTCTGGCCGCCTCCGATGCGCGGAATCTGCGCGTGCTTCGGAACTTGAATACGCGCGTCATTGAACTCCCGGCGCGCGTGGTCGAGGCGCTATCCGCGCGCGGCGATGTCGGTTTCATATCTCTGGATAGAGAGAGCGTGCCTTCCGGCCACGTTTCTTTGACGAGCGGGGCTGACATGGCGCGCAACGCGAACGGCACGAACACGAGCGGGCTTGACGGCACAGGCATCAGCATAGCTGTGCTGGATTCAGGAATAGACACAGAGCACCGCGCCTTTCTTAACAAGAACAACGGGGTGCGCGTCGTCTACAGCCAGGATTTCACGGGCGAAGGACGAACGGACGATCCATACGGGCACGGAACGCACGTGGCCTCCATAGCCGCAGGCAACGGGCGCATATCAAACGCGCAGTACATAGGCATTGCCCCGAACGCTAACATCATAAACTTGCGCGTACTCAACTCGCAGGGCGCTGGCTCGGTCTCCGCACTGCTCGCGGCGCTCGACTGGGTGATGACGAATCGAGTTGCTTACAACATTCGCGTTGTCAACATGAGTTTGGGCACACCAGCCGTTGATTCATATAAGAATGATCCCGTCTGCAAGGCAGTGCGTCGTCTGGTTGATGCTGGCGTAGTGGTCGTCGCCGCTGCCGGAAATAATGGCAAGAACAACGCAGGGCAAAAACTTTACGGACAGATTCACTCGCCCGGCGATGAGCCTTCAGCAATTACTGTCGGAGCCAGCAACACTTTCGGCACGGACGGGCGCTCAGATGATGGAGTGGCAAGCTACAGCTCGCGTGGGCCAACGCGCGGTTTCTGGACGGACACGCTCAACGCGAAGCACTACGATAGCTTGATAAAGCCGGACATCGTTGCTCCCGGCAACAAGCTCGTCTATGCCGAGGCGCAGGACAACCTGCTTGTGACGCAGCACCCTGAACTGGACGCAGGCGTTAGCCCCGCTGACGCGCGCAAGATGATGTACATGAACGGCTCTTCAATGGCTACGCCCGTCGCTGCGGGCGCGGCTGCTCTGATACTTCAGGCCAACCCCAATCTTACACCTAACATGGTGAAGATGATTCTGATGTACACGGCTCAGCCTCTGGCAGGGTTCAATCAACTGGAGCAGGGCGCTGGCGAGATTAATCTTGAGGGCGCTGTTCGCTTAGCCAGACTTGCCAGAACAGACTTCACGGCTACGACGACATTGGGCGCGCCTATGCTGACCTCGCTCGCGCCTCCCGTCCCGCTGACGACCATTGCGGGACAGACTTTCACATGGTCGCAGGGCATCGTGGCGGGGCGCACCTACGCGACGGGCGCTGATTTGATTACGAAGTACCAGAAGATTTACGCGGCGGGCGCGCTCCTGGGAGACGCCTGCATAACCTCGAACGGCGTGATCTTCGGCGATGCTACGAGAGTTTCAAACGGACTAACGTTCGGCAATCAAATCACTACGAGCAACGGAGTAATCTTTGGCGACGGCGCACCGTTTCTAGCCGTGAGCACGCTCATGAGCGACGGTGTGATATTCGGCGACGGCGTTATTTTTGGCGACGGCGTAATCTTCGGCGATGGAGTGATATTCGGTGACGCAACTCTGCACAGCGACGCCGTGACGCAGGCTCAGTCTGCAACGGCCAACGGAGATCAGATTTCCGCCATGCCATTGGAGGTGGACACGGGCGTTGACTACACGGGCTATTGAAAACAGTTTACAGTTTTCAGTTTTCAGCCTGGACTTTTCTTAAAACTGAAAACCGAAAACTGCCTTTAGGAGTAATGCGATGCGAGAATCAATCAGATTAAAGGAGACCATGGTCACCAGCGTCCCCCCGATTTTAAGTGCGACGCGCGACCAGTCTCCGGTTCTTCAAGCTCTCAGGGACGCAGACGAGCGGGAAGCTCTTAAATTCCTGGCAGCATGTCACACGGTTGACGCCGTTTACATGACCGGCTTGATTAACGACAACGGAATGGAAAGCCCATTCAATCGCGGAGCGTTCTTCGCTGCGCGCAATGATGAAGGAGCGCTTGAAGGCATCGGTTTAATCGGACACGCCATGCTCTTCGAGGTTCGTACTGAAAAAGCGCTTGCCTCTCTCTCCAGCCTTGCCCAGGCATACACGCACGCGCATGTGGTGATGGGCGAGCAAGAGAAGATGGATGAATTCTGGAAACTCTACGCTTCGCGTGGGCAGCCGCCGCGCCTCATCTGCCGCGAGCTTCTCTTCGAGCAGCGGCTTCCAACCGAAGATAGAACGCCCGTCAAGAATTTGCGCCGTGCCGCGCTGGACGATCTTCCGCAACTGCTTCTGGTGCAATCATGTCTTGCGCAGGATGAGAGCGGCGTGAATCCGCTCGAAGCAGACCCGGAAGGCTTTCGTATGCGCATGGCGCGACGTTGCGAGCAGGGGCGTGTGTGGGTATGTATGGAAGACAAGCATCTTATCTTCAAGGCGGACGTGATGGCCGAGACGGCGGAAGTCATCTACATGGAAGGCATCTACGTTAGCCCCAAAGAGCGCGGTAAAGGTTACGGCATGCGATGCATGTCGCAACTGAGCCGAACTCTTCTCACGCGCGCGCACTCCGTCTGCCTCCTCGTCAACGAACGAAACAAGGAGGCTCAGGTCTTCTTTTTCAAAGCGGGATTCAAGCTGCGCGGTTGCTACGATACATACTTCTTGCAGCCGAAGGACGACACAAAATTCTGTGCTATCTAAACCGAAGCACGGAAGAATCGGGACATAGCAAATAGATGATTCACGAAATCACACGAAACGGGCAGGTAAGAAGGCGAATTCTATCAGCACTCTTCTTCGTGTTGTTTGGTGTGATTTCGTGGACGCTTTTTCATAATGCGCTGTGGTGTAGTGTGTTTCGATCTAGCGAAAGCTGAGGGAGAGATGATGAGCAGAAAACCACTGGCTAAACCGTTCATGTACACGGTCACCGTTGCGGGCGTTGCGGTCTGCGGCTATTCCGTCTTTCACCTGCCGGTCGCACAACTCGACGTGCTCTTTCTATTGCTGGCCGGGGCGACCGTGGCTGTCACTTCGCGCATAGCCGTGCGTATGCCCGGCGTGAATGGGCGCATCACTCTTTCGGAGACCTTCATCTTTCTGACCATGCTGCTCTACGGCGGCGAGGCGGCCATCCTTTTGGCAGCCGCCGACGGACTCTGCTCATCGCTCCTGATAAGCCGCAAGCCCGTAACGCTCGCTTACAACTCCGCGCTCCTTGCGCTCTCGACCTTCCTGACAATCACTGTGCTCAGATTCTTCTTCGGCCCGGTAGCCAACATTCAGCACGGCGATCTTTCCGCCAACTTCATACTCGCGGTCTGCGTGATGGGATTCGTGCAGTACATCAGCAACTCCGTGCTGGCGGCTGTGGCTCAAGCATGGAAGACGGATCAATCGGCATGGCACGTTTATAGAAAATATTGCGCGTGGTCTTCTATAACCTATTTCGCGGGCGCAAGCGTCGCCATCATCACGGCCAAGCTCATCGGGCTTGTTGGCTTCTACGCGCTCATCGCAACCGCGCCCGTGATAGCGATAATCTACCTGACTTACAGAACTTACCTGACGAACATAGAAGTGATGGCGGCGGCGGCGAAAGCCGAGGCGGAAGCGGCGGCGCGTGCGGAAGCGGTAGCGCAGCAGGCAGAGCAGGCGCGTCATCACGTGGAAGAGTTGAACCATTTCATAGTCGAGCAGGAGCGCATACGCGAGCAGTTCACGCAGGTCGAGAAGATGTCTGCGCTGGGCGAACTGGCATCAGGCGTGGCGCATGATTTCAACAACACGCTCGCAGGTATACTGGGTCGCGCGCAACTGCTCCTTAATGAAAGCGATCCGCAGAAGGTGGAGAGCGGCCTTCGCATCATCATCAAGACGGCCAAAGACGGCGCGAAGACTATAAGGCGCATACAGGATTTTGCGCGCCAGCGCCGCGACCACGATTTTCAGCCGGTCTCTGTTGACCAGCTTCTTCTGGACGTGAGCGAGATAACGCGCCCGCGATGGAAAGATAATTCTGAGGCAGCGAACGTTCACATCAGCCTTGAGCTTCAACTGCTGTCGGGCGCGCATGTCATGGGCGACGAATCGGAGTTGCGCGAGGTTCTGGTCAACATGGTCTTCAACGCTGTGGACGCAATGCCCAGAGGCGGCAAGCTGACGCTTTCGGCTACGAAGGTGAACAATTCCGTCGAAGTCTGCGTGACGGACACAGGCACGGGGATGAACGACGATGTTCGCTTGCGCGTCTTCGATCCTTTCTTCACGACAAAGGGAAAGACAGGAATGGGCTTGGGTCTGGCGGTAAGCTACGGCATCATTCGCCGCCACGAAGGGACGGTCGAAGTCGAATCCGAAAAGCGTGGCGGCACGACCTTTCGCATCAAGCTTCCCGTTGCGCTGGGAGCGTCTAGGCGACAGACGACGGGCGAGCTGGTCGTGCCCGTCGTTCAACCTGCGCAGACCAATCAGACCAGAATACTGGTCGTTGACGACGAGGACTACGTGCGCGAGCTTCTTAAAGACATTCTGGAAAGCGAGGGCTACGAGGTGGTGCTTGCGGACGCAGGCCACAGCGCGCTTTCGCTTTTTAACCGCCACAAGTTCGATGCGGTCTTTACAGACGTAGGCTTGCCGGGCATGAGCGGCTGGGAACTCGCACGCGCCATACGCGAGCGCAACCGCAAGATGCCGCTCGCCGTCATCACAGGCTGGGGCGAAGCCGTAGGCTCAGGCACGCAGCGCGAGGCAGGCATTGACTGGGTTGTGGCAAAGCCCTTCACCGTCGAGCAGATAATCAGCATGGCGCGCGAGATTTCGATGAAGAGGGAGGGAGCTAAGAAAGTGGCTGCGTCGTTTGCGGCGGCGTAGATGAAGAGGTCAGTACCGCAGGCGGTACTGACCGCAACCTAACTTTCGATCATGTTATGTTTTGTGCCCTCCATCTTCACTACCGTTCAATTCCAGCTTGTGCCGCTTAATCATCCTTTGCAGAGTTGTGCGGTCAATGCCGAGTATGCGCGCGGCGGCCTGCTTGTTGCCGTTTGTGAAGGCTAGCACGCGCGCGACGTGACGGTTCTCGATCTCTGATAAAGGGAGCATTACTTCGCTTCTCTTCCCATCGGAAGCTGAAGCGCCATCGTTTTCTTCTTCCGCCGCCACTGCCTGCGAATCGCGTATGCGTTCGGGCAAATCTTCAGGGCGCACTATCTGGTCGCAGAGCACAGCGGCGCGAATAATCGCGTTCTCAAGCTCGCGTATGTTGCCGGGCCAGTAATAATTTTCGAGATGCTCAATCGCTTCGTGCGAAAAACTTATGGAACGCTCGCCTGCCTGCGCCAGTCGCTTTGCGAAAAACTTTGCGAGCGGCATGATGTCTTCGCGCCGTTCGCGCAAAGGTGGCAAGTAGAGCGTCACAGCATTAAGGCGATAAAGCAAGTCCTGTCGAAAACGGCCTGCGCGCATCTCGTACTCCACGTCCCTGTTTGTAGCAGCGATGACGCGCACGTTAACGTTGATCGTGTTGTTAGAGCCAACGCGACGAATCTCGCCCGCTTGAAGCGCACGCAAAAGTTTCACCTGAAACGCAGGCGTCGTCTCTGTAATCTCGTCCAGAAAGATGGTGCCGCCGTCCGCTTCCTGTAAAAGCCCCAGCCTGTCCCGGTCTGCGCCCGTGAACGAGCCGCGCACATGACCGAAGAGTTCCGATTCAATTAACTCGGACGGAATCGCGCCGCAGTTGACCGCGACGAAAGCATGGCCGGCGCGGGTGCTTCGTTGATGAATTGCACGCGCGACAATCTCTTTGCCCGTTCCCGATTCGCCCGTAATCAGCACGGGCAGATTCGTTCCCGCCACGCGCCCCACCAGCTTCATCAATTCCACGAACGCAGAGCTTCGCCCCACCAGTTCTATGTCCGAGGCGTGAAGATGAAGCAACAGGTCGCCCGTAGTTGGGCCTGCACGCTTCTCTATGCCGTTGCGCACGGCTCGCGCGATTGATTGAACCTCTTCGATTGCGAACGGCTTCATCAGGTAGTCGTAAGCGCCTGATGCAACGGCGTCGAGCGCGCCTACGGCAGAGCCGTGCCCCGTCATCAAAACTATCTGAGCTTCCGGCTGCTCTTTCGTGAAGTGGCGCAGCACGGTGTAGCCGTCAGGGTCGCTGTCGCTTCCGAGTTTTACGTCGCAGAAGACCAGCGCCCATTCGCCCTCGCGCAGCATCTCTATCGCGCGCGTAGCCGAATCGGCCTCGCTCACGCTCCACCCTTCCGTGCGCAGCACTTCCGCTACAACGTCACGAATCGGAGCTTCGTCGTCAACAACGAGCGCTTTCATACGCTTCACTTTCTGAAGGAGCGAGAAACTGTTTATGCCTCGCGGCGTGCAAATTGCGAATATCGCCTGTATGAATCGTCGAACTCAAGACAGCGGCCTGCGGGCTTAAGTGAAGCACGTGCCAGCGCTGGTAAGTGTTAATCATCCTGTCAGGGAAGAGACGCACGTAAGCCGTCTTGAAGTAAAGGGTTTTATCATCTGCCCAGAGTAGACGAACGATTGGATTGAAAGAGTAGACCTGGCCGCTGCCTGAACTACTCGTCACGCCTGACGAGTTACCGTTTTCATTCCCCGTTCTCTTCTTCAACTTCTGCTCGTCGTAATCTGCGGACGCAGTTAGCAGCGGGTCGTGCAGCGGGATGCGCGCCTGCGTCGGCGTGGTCGTGGCGGCATCGTATATAGCCACGTCGGTTTCAAAAGCAGTCGCAACTTTCGACGAATCCGGCGACCATGCGGGCGCGGCTTCCGTCAAACTGTCGTCAAGAAGCCGCTCGCTACCGTCTAGCGCTATCAGGCGCGGGCGACCCGCAGGCATCTTCGACTCGCGCTCTCTTGCATCCCATTCATCTTCTTTGCAGGCCAATGCCACGAGCGCGTGGCCGTCCGGTGCCCACGCTATGTAGAAGTAGATTAACCCTTCGCGCGTGGTCAGAGGTTTCAAGTCGAAGCCGTCGCGGTTGCAGATGTAGACCTGTTCGGTGCTGAAGACGGGTACGGGCGCGAACGCCGGAGCGATGGAAGGAACGGGCACAGGCTCAATTGGACTCGCGCCTGTGAGCGGCACCAGTGGAGTTGGCGAGGGCTTTGGCGCGAGCGCCTTCCGGCCTATGAAGGTGATCGAATTTCCGTCGGGCGACCATGCTACGGTAGGCGCGAATGCTCCTGAGAGGTCTGGCGGAGTAAGGTTGCGCAGAAATCTTCCGTCCGAAGAGTAGAGGTCAATGCGAAATTCGCCTTTCGCCGTCTCGTCCGTTTCGTAGAGCGCAAGAGCGCGCTGCCCGTCGGGCGATGCGACGGTTCTCACCAGCGCTTCTTCCATCCTGCGCGAATCGAAATCATTCTTCACAGCTTCGAGCGCGGCTGGCTCTTCCGCGTCTGCGCCCTCCGGCGCTGGCACGTCAGCGTTGAAGCTATAGGCGAGTCGCTCGGCAGGCACGTCGCGCATAGTGCGCGGCTGCACGCTCTGCTTCGAGCCTATATGTTGGCAGGCGGAAGAGATTAGAGAAAAAGTTAATAGCAGAAGGAGAATTTTTGCGGGACTGAAAACGACTGAACCCTCTCCGGCCTGAGAGCCTTTTGTCCCGCCGCCTTTATGAAATGAGAAAGAGAGAAGGGAAAAGGGGGAAGAGGAAAAGTCCGTCGAGGCGCTTTCTCCCCTTCCCCACTTCCCCCTTCGCCCCTTTAACCTGTACGGATTCTCTTTCATCTGAGCCGATGATGAGGATGCGCGCCCGCAGCCTGTGAAGGCGATGTCGAGACGCGGGAAGGCTGATACCGCTTGACCGGAGCACTCCCTGTATCCTCGATTGTGCCGCCGATTATAGAGCGAGCGAGCGTAGGATTCACTGCGAAGACTGCGCGCAGTGTGCTGCGCGGGCTGAGATGGTACTCGTCCGTTTCGTCTTCAGTGACGCAGTTATGCTCGACGCCGCGAGCAAGCCTGCGCGAGAGCGGATCAATGCTCGGCGCGCGCTCTATGAATGAACGCACCGCTCGCGCGCCCACAACGTCGCAGGTCAACTCTTCCGGTCGCCGCCCTGTAATCTCAAGACCGGTCAGGGCGCTCGCACGCTTGCCCAGCAGATCAAAGAGCGGGTGCAGCAAATCTCTTGGCCCATCGCCCAAATGCGTCAACTCGTGCGCCAGCACGCTTATCATCCCTTCGTCCGAAGGAAGACCGACCAGAAAGATTGTGCCGAAGTAGATGGTGTGCGCGTCGTCGGAATAGACTATGGCGTTGTCTCTTAAATCCATGTCCGGCTCTACGTGCGTCACTGCCTGCATGCGAGCCGCCGCCGCGTTAATGCGCCACGCAGGAATGCCGTACTCGCTCGCCAGACTGCGCAAACTGGCGACAGCATACTTTTTCGCAAGCGGCAGAAGTCGCTGCGCCCGCTCTGCTCCGGCCACAACTTCCGGGTCGTCAATATCCATTGACGGCCTTGCCTGCATCACGTCAATCGGCGCGCTTCCCAAAGGATCGTTCGAGCGCTCCGTGCACACGGCCATCATCGCACGCTCGACCGTCATGTACGAGAAAAGCCCCGTGCTCTCATGCGCGTGCTCTATGGATGTAGAGTTTCTACGCACGGCGTGACGCTTGTTCTGCGCCAACGCCTCCAGTCTCACATTGCACAGCGCCAAAGCGACGGTCACAACCGCGAGCGCCGCCACAGCCCTTCTGTTCTTCATTCCTTCAAACCTCATAAAGACAGTAATAAGTGATGAGTGATAAGTGATAAGAGAAAAGCTGTGAATCGTAAATCGTAAATCGTGAATAGAAAGGGCATCTCTTCCGGTCAGCATTCACCTTCTTATCACTTATCACTCATCACTTCTTTTCTCATCTATTGCGCCAAACGGGTTTGCGCTTCTCCATGAATGCTCGAATTCCTTCGCGCGCGTCCGCTGTCTTCATCAATTCGTTCAGGTAAAGATTTTCAATCTGGGACAGCATTTCCGATAGCGAGATGCCGCGTCCCATGTCCAGCGCTCTTCTGGTCATCTCAAGCGCGGACGCCGAAAGCTCTCGTAATTTGCCCAGCACTTCCTGCGTCTTCTGTTCAAGCTGATTGGCAGGAACAACTAGATTAACTAAACCGAGTCGCGCCGCCTCCTGAGCATCAATCAGGTCGCCCGTCAGCACAAGCGAGCGAGCGCGTTTCTCGCCTATGATGCGCGACAGGAGCACTGCGGCCACAGGCGGGAACACTCCCAGCTTTATTTCGGGCTGGCCGAACCGTGCGCGCTCCGATGCTATTACTATGTCGCACGCTGCAACCAACTCGCACCCGCCGCCGAGCGCAGCGCCGTCAACGACCGCGACCGATGGTTTCGCAGATTGCTCCAGCGCGCGAAAGATTCCGTGGAACGTATCGAGCATCTGGTAGATAGTATCTTCAACGTGCTCCTCTACGGCGACGCCCGCGCTGAACGCCCGCGTGCCCGGCGCGGCCTCGAACAAGATAGCAACGATAGAGCGGTCGGACGCGCATTCCGATACAGCCTGATTGATTTCGCGCATCATCGCTATGTTGAAAACGTTGAGCGGCTGCCGCGCGAAACGTATACGACCCACCCGGTCTTCTATGCCGAAACTGATGTTCTGAAATTCCCCGGCCATGCTCAAGCTTCAGGTTCTAATTATAAAGTAGCAATAGAGCAGGTTTTCAGCGGTCTGCCCGTCTTTAACTTCTAACCGCCCTGCCCCAATCGCCGTCCGCTCCGAATGCGCCGCTAGTATA
>DATHJK010000358.1:0-7403 GCA_035316225.1 Pyrinomonadaceae bacterium | reverse complement strand
GGACATGCCGCGCTGGGCCATGACGTGCGCGCCCTCCTGGCAGAGGCCAAGCCCGTGACCGAAGCCGCTGCCGTGAAAGACGAAGCTCGCGCCATCACGTGCGACTTCAAAGCGTGAGCTTTTAATGAAATTCCAGCCAAGCGCTCGACCTACTATCAACTTGAAATCCCACCCGCGCACAGTTCGCCTTGTAGCGCCCACAATCGTGATCAGTTCCGCGCGCCCCGTCGCATCTCTTTTCGTGATAATAATCTGATTGAGATTTGGGCCAACATCCGTACGAGAATCTCTCTGAAGAGCGTATGCAATCTGCGCCGCAGGAATCGTGTCCGTCCAACTGTGATGCGGCATGCTTTCGCAGTAAACGTCACGCACGCCGCGCAGGTATTCGGGCACGCGCGCTCCCCATAGAGAGTCAATGCGTGCGGTCATTCCGCCGCACGCTGCATGAAAATATGCGTCAATCAGATGACCCTGCTCGTCGCGCAATATTTGGCCGCTGGTTTCCGCGACAGCCCGCCGCATCAAATCGCTAGGATGATGCTCCGCGTCGTCGAGTGAAACAAAGCGCTGGCAGTGCGTTGTGCTGCAAAAGTCGAAGCCTTCCGAGCCATGCCGCTTCAGATTTTTGAGCGCAAAAGTTCTGGTCACTATCGCCTGAGCCTTGAGCGCTTCAAGCTCCGTCTCCCAGCTTGCTTCCGCCGCCAGCACTCCGAGCACGTAATCTTCCAATGAAACAGTTTGCGTAAGGTTCTGGCCGACGAGATGAACTCTTATCTGCAAAGAGCTATCATGTTGGGAAGGGGCGGCTGTGCTACCTTGCGACGGCCCGCGATTGTTCGCCGCAACGGAGACGCGCCGCCCTCCCCTGTCGCCCGAACTCCCCAGCCGGGCGAACTCATCAAAAATTTTCCGGGAAACTTCCGCGCACTCCGCGCCGTGCGAGTGTTTTAGAAAAACCAGCACCGCGAGTTTTGCCGCTTCAGGTTGCGAAGCAATCTCCCCATTATCATTCGCTGCGAAGCCAACGAACCATCCGTTCGTTCTGTATCCGCCGACCTCTGTGGCCGTTCCGGTCTTGCCTATAATTTTCAAAGGCAGTTGATTCAAACCGGAGCGCGACGCCGTGCCGTACTCGACCGCGCCGCGCATCCCCTCAATCAAAATCGCTCTGTGTGATTCTTCAATATCTATCTTCGCGCGCTCGCGCGGGATGAAGCCTGCGGCGCGTGCGAGTTGTGGCGCATAAAGATGGCCGCCGTTGACCAGAGCCGAGTAAGCCGAAATCAACTGCAAAGGTGTAACCAGCAATCGGTCGCCTTCACCAAGAAAATCGCCTGCGCTCAATCTCCCGCCCGGAACTTTTCCCGTCGCCTCGCCCTGACCGAAGCCTATGGGCTGCCCGAAGCCGAATGATGTGAGCGTGTTCGTGAAATCCGACGAGCGCAGGCGCTCTCCCAACTCTCCGAAATAGAAGTTGCATGAATAGGCTAGCGCCTGAGACGCATTGAAAGGCGCGCTGATTTTGGGGTGAGAACAGTTGAGCGAAAAATCTTCCCGATGAAACCGTCCACGACAGAGCAAGCGCGAATCTTCATCAATCAAGTGCGTAGAAAGCCCTGCGAGCGCTGTGAAAGGTTTGATAGTCGAGCCTGGCGGAAATGCCTGACCCTTTGCGAGCGAAGGGTTCACAATGGCGCGCACACGCCCTGTTTGCGCGTCAACGACGATGACTGTCCCTTCGCGCGAGCCTATTGCTTCCGTCGCAGCCGTCTGCAATCCAGCATCAATCTCATCATCGCTCGCCGTAGCTGAAGTTTCATTGAAGCTGATTGATTCTAATTTCGGCGGCTCGTTTCTGATAGAAAGTATTGCGACACAGATCGAGAGCGCCGTCAGCAGATAAATGACGGGCGAAGACGGATTCAGACTGAAACTCCTGCTTCCCATTGCTTAAGCCTCGCTCGCCGCAGACCTCTTCAACGCCCCGACCGTTACGAGCCATCCGAGCAGTACGAAAAGAAGAGCGAGCACGATTCGCCCGGCGAAGAGGGCAATCTCCGTAGAGGCTTTTTGTGCAGGCGTCTTCGTGATTATAAGTATATAAGGAACGAGCGCGAAGATGGGCGTGCCCAGCAGATAGATCATCACGGACTGCGGCGCGAACGCTTGCGCGAGAATTTTTTTCGTTCCCTTGAATGTATCTATGAATCCGCCGCTCAAAGAGACCAGCCAGAGATGCACCAGAGCAAGCGGCAGAGCAAGACCGAAGAGCAAAAGGCGAAGCGTGGAGAAAATCATGCTCGTTCGCTGAAGCAATTGCCATGAGTAGGGCAGATGCGTCTGAAGCTTAGATAGAAGATAGCCGATGAGAAGCGCTGCTATCACAGGCGGAGCAGTCACAACCACCAGCCTCCAGAAATCTTTCAGCGAATGTCGCAGAAGCTCATGCGGAGACGCTTCGCTGCGGTCGAAACTCAAGACCATTCTGTGCAGAACGAAGAAGAGAACTGGCGCTGCTAAAAACAGCAGCAGAGTCAGAAGCACCTGCCAGACGCTCGCCTGTCCCAACGCCGCGAAAAAATAGATGCTGGCGACGAGCAGCGCGTAAAGACCTACGAAACTCGCCGTCATGGCCCACCTGCGCCAAAGCTCGCGGGCGGAAACGCCAATGTCACTGAAAACTTTCTTCACCATCATCATTCACCTCCAAAGGTAGTGATAAGTGATAAGAGGTTAATCGTTAATAGAAAAAGCAATTCTTCTGTTAACCCTCTTATCACTTATCACTCATCACTTATCACTTATCACTCATCACCGTCTTTCTACCTTCTATCCAGAATGCTCAGGCGCGAGTTAGCCGTGTTCGCCTGAACGCTGGGCTGGTACATCTGCTCTACGCGCGCGGGCGCTACGCGGAACTGGCCGGGAATCTGCACGCGCATCGCGTACTGGAACGTGGCTTCGCCGTCGAAGCGGTCAAGAAAGATGACCGTTCTGTTGTCACGAAACTCTCTTGAGCTATACCAATCGCTCCAGTATTTTTCCGTGTAGTTGAGATTTATGCCGCTCACATATGCCACCTGCTCGCAGCCCGCCGGTATTGGGTCTTCAATCATCATGTACTGCGCGTGCGCGCCCTTGATGTGCAGCTTGGAGACAATAAGATCGCCGGAGCGCAATTCGCCCGTCATCGGCTCAAGCTTCCATGTGGGTTGCGCGCCCTCGTGCTCTTCAACGCGAAGTCGCAGGTACTCGCGCGTTATCTGCAAATCCTGCGAGCCTTGAGCGGCGACTTCATCCTCACCTGTGAAATATTCGAGCGAGGTGGAGAGATAAACAGTGCCGCGCCCGCGTTTGATAATACGTACGTGATTGGACATTCCTACATCGCCGCCCTTTCGCTCGACCACGATGCTCTGCGCGCTTTTTAGATCGTCCGCCGTGACGTGACGCGAGATTACGCGCTCGTCGTTTATGTAAACTTCCAGATCGTAATCCGGCGACAATTCGTTGCTGACTTTCAGATATTCCGTCAGGCCGTAGATTGCGAAAGCCGTCTGTTTCGTGGTGTCCCAGTAATAACCGTTGCGGCGATTCGAGACGAGCCAGCGCGCGGCCTTCGCCAGCAGAGGACTCTGCGGGTTAATCTGAGCAAGAGCCTTCAAAGATAGCGCAGTCGCTTCAACGTCAATCGTGTATTTGTAGTCAGACCAGTGCGATTTCTGGAACGATTCCCAGTGCGCGTCGAAATCGTTCGCGCGGGCAGACGACTCTATCTCACGAGCAACGTCTGTGGCTCTGCCGTCACCGTGCTGCTTGAGCGCGAGCGCCAGAAGCGCCCGTCCGAAAGGCTGAAGCTCTGCGCGATGCTCGAACGCGCTATCAAGAAAGCCGGAATCAGCGCCGCCCGATTCTTCCAGCGCGTAAATCATGTATGCGCGCGCGTCCGGGTCGAAAGGATTATTGTCTTCAGCGTGATTCGCTTCCAGCATCGCTCCTATGCGAACGTGCGCTCTGGTCAAACGCTCCTCTTCAATCTCGTAGCCCGCGCGCTTTGCCTGCGAGAGTCCGTCAACCACGTAAGCTGTCATGAACGGGTCTGTCTGGTCGTTCTTCCACCAGCCCCAGCCGCCGTCCGCGTGCTGGTAACTGTATAGACGGTCAAGCCCTCGCTGAACTTTCTGATCTAGATTATTCCCCTCACGAATCCTGGCCGTCTGCACGTCCTGTAAAGTCTGGGCGACGATTACATCTGGCAGGAACTGCGACATCGTTTGCTCGGTGCAGCCGTAAGGATAAGCAGTCAGATAATCGAGCGCGCCGAAAAGCGTGCCTGCGATTGAAGGCGCGGCTTCAATGCGAAGCTTTCGAGCCTGCAAGTCCGGGTGCGCAGGCAAATCCAGCGAGATTGTCTGATCCGCATTCTCATCTGTAATAGCGGTTGAGCCGCCCATCGTCTGGCGCAATCCGTGCGGGACGACTTCAATCGTCAGTTCGACGGCATCCGATTCCGCATCCGTCAGCGCTTTAGCAAGAAGACGAACAGTGCCAGCCTGTGGCGCGCTGATGCGCCAGTCGAAGCGATGCTGTCCCTGGTTGGCGATGGTCAAAGTCTCTTCGGCTGGGCTGAGCAGTTGCGCACCCGTAACTTCAAGAGAAACGTGCGTGACCTTGCTCGATTTCAAAAAGTTGTGGACGATGCCTGAGATTGTCACCGTGTCGCCTTCCGTCACAAAGCGCGGCGTCTCAAGACGCATGATCAGGTCTTTGCGCGAAAGAACTTTCTGAACCGCAGAGCCGACATGCGTGTCAGGGGTGACGGCTCGCGCCGTTGCTCGCCATGTAGTCAGATTGTCGGGAAGATGCACATCCACGACTGCTCTTCCGTCCGCGTCCGTAATAACGTCAGGCTGCCAGAACGCAGTGTCTCTGAAATCACGGCGCACGGTCGGCTCACTTGATTCGCTGTTCTTGAAATCAGCGAGTTGGTAAGTAGGCTTGTTGCGCGCAAGACTCGCCGGGCGCTCTCCGGCGTAGCCCGTGAACGTGAAGTTATTCGATAGGTTGGTCTGCACTTCGTTGTAGCGCTGGCCGTAAAACTCGTGACGAATGTTGCCAGCCGACTCAGGCTCTACGCTGTAGATGGCTTCGTCAACAACGCCGAAGCTGACTTCGGCATTCGCTGCGGGCGAGCCGTCCGCGTTGCGCGCTAAGATTGTGTACGAGGCTGTGTCGCGCGGCTTGTACTCCGTCTTGTTCGGAATAATCTGAAGATCGAGCATGCGCTCGCGCGCCGGAACGCTCAGCGCGTGATCCTCCGAATACATCTCGTCATCGCGCACGTAAGCGACGCTCAAGAAAACATTCGGCTCGAAACGCTGCTCGATGGGAACATCAATGACTATGGTTCGACCTGTGGTTTTTATCTCGCGCGCAGTTAGAACGCTCGCAAGCTCTGTGGTCACGAGCAGGTGAACGTTTTCAACCGGGAGCATGACAAGCACGTGAGCAGTATCGCCCGGCGCGTAAGACCTGCGGTCTGGCACCAGCTTGATAGAGTGCTCGTCGTAGTTCCTGTAAGAAAAATCCGCCCACTGGTTCGCGCGGTCTGTTACCCAGAACGAGCCGCCGCCATTCGTTATCTGTTTATTCCCTTCGTGAATTACAGCCTTGACGTAGATGCTGCCGAGCGTATTCAGCGGATATTCGTAAACCGCGTTGCCCTGATCGTCCGTCTTCACTTCTGTGTCGAACAACTCCGTCTCGTGCATCTCATAATCAGTGTACTTGCCGTAGCCTTCATCTCTTTCGACTTTCACCCATTCCTGCTTGATGAACTTGAGAGTGACGCTGACCGACACGGGATGGCCCAGATAATCGCCAGCGCGCACATTTATCTTCGCTGTGTCGCCTTGAAAATATAGATACTGGTCAGAGTGCGCTTCGGCCAGCGTCTTCCCGCGCGTGCCCACGAACTCGGCGCTCGCCTGCATCTCGCGGCGAGAGGAATCCGTGACCTGAGCTTCCAGCCTGTAAGTGTAATCCCACTCGTCGCCCGCTTCAGGCTCCGGCACTTCAAACGCCACAGTCAGGTGGCCGTTTGAATCCAGAAGCCCTTCGCCCTGGTCAACCATGTCGTTCGAGTAGCCGCCGTAGCTTTCCGCGTCGTCGTCCCCCTCGTTCAAGTTGCCGGTGCCTTCATCGTAATTGTCTCCCTCGCTCCCTTCCGTATCCCACCACCATCTGTAATAACGCGAGCGATAGATGTAATACTGCACGGTCGCGCCCGCGACCGGAGCGCCGAAGAAATATTTCGCGTCAACTGAAAATTTCACGCGCTCGCCAACTGTAGCGAACTGTTTCGGCCCCGTCACCTTCACTTTGTATTCCGGCTTCTTGTACTCTTCGACGTTGAAATATGCGCTCGCGGTCGAGTCTCCGACCGTAGCGCTGATGCTGTAATTTCCCAGAGCAGCCTCTTCTGGAATATCAACTTCGCCGCTAAAGGTGCCGTGCGGTGATAGCTGCAACTCGCGCTCGAAAATTTTTGCGCCGTTGTTGTCTTCAATAGTGACCTTGACCTTATTCCCTTCGACCATCTCGTAACCGTTAGCGCCCCATCGCCGCATGATGCCTTTGAAATAGACTTTCTGAGCGGGACGATAGACCGGGCGATCCGTGTAGATGTACCCGGTCAAATCCGGGTCGCTCTCGCTGTTGTAATCGCTGAAGTAGAACGAATCCAGATCGGAGATTGCGAAGTTATCGTGGTCATTCGCGGTGATTAGATAGGTAGTTCCTTTCGGTCGCTCGGCGCTCGCATCATTCTCCTGCTCGCTCTCATCCTGATGCGGCGGTCTTGGCGGAGGCGCGACTTTCGTCTGCATGATGCCTTCGCCGTTCGTGCTGCCGGTTGCAAGCGTCTCCTGCCCGCGTATGACTTCGACGGAGACACCTGCGTGCGGCGCTCCTGTCTTCCGGTCAACCGCATAGACCATCACGTCGCCCTGGCGCGAAGTCTTAGTCACCATCGTAATATCGCTAACGATTGCGATGGCGTAGGCGCGCAGGTTGTCGTGAACCGCTTCGACCAGATAGACGCCAGCCTCGCGCCTTCCCAGCGAAACCATGCGCTGGTCATACTCGCTCTCGGTCGGCAACAATCTCTCTCGCCAACTGCTGACCACCTGATTCGGGTTAAGAAGCGGCACGCGCGCGTAGTCGGAAAAGTTAAGCGGAGTCTGGCGGCGCTCTTCGTCGCTATGAAATCGCTGGTTCACCTGTTGACGAACGTCATGTTTGAGTTGATCTCTGGCGTAAGATTTGAATGATTGATAGAGATAATTTTTCAAAGCGCGTAAGCCTTCAAGAATCGAGAGACGATACCTGTATCGTCCGGC
>DATHJK010000357.1:0-4578 GCA_035316225.1 Pyrinomonadaceae bacterium | reverse complement strand
GGTCAGGCTCAGAGCGCATCGACCGGAGAAGACGGCACACCGCTCGCGCCCGGCACTCAAACGCCGCGCACCTCAGTGAGCCTGCGCGTAAACATGGCAGCTTACTTCCAGCGCGAGGCTGGTCAAACCGCCAGCGACGTTGGAGCGGCTACACCTTAAGAGAAATTTTTATGGCAGCGCTGGAAGGCAAATCACCTGCGGAACGCAACAAGATGATCGCGGCGATAGTTCTCGGCTCGGTTGCTCTACTTTCGCTCGGCTACATGTTCTTCGGCTCGAACCCTGCGCCGAAGAGGACGACCACAAACGCCAATACTCAAACGACGACAACGACGACGCAGACCACAGTACAAACGACCGGCATGCCCAGGCCGGAGGATGTGCGCAATAATCCTTTATCGCCGCCGGAGCCTGTTGTCTATACGCCGGCGGTTGCGGGCGCTCCTGAAGCCGGGCGCAATATCTTCGCTTACTACGTGAAGCCGACGCCCACGCCTACCCCGCAAAATGCTGAGACAATATCTACTCCAACTCCAACTCCAACTCCGCCTGTCCTGCTCGCTTCAGTTCAGCCGCAGCAAGTCTTCGCTCGCACGGGCGATTTCACGCTAACGGTCACGGGCGACAAATTCACACCGGCAACGCACATCTTCATCGGCGACACAGAAGTGCCTACAAAATTCGTCAGCCCGCAGCAGTTGACGGCAGACGTTCCCGGCGCGCTCATCTCCTTTGAAGGCTCGCGCCAGATAGTTGTGAAAACGACGGACGGCCAACTCTACTCGAATCCGCTGGCGCTCAACGTACAACAGCCGCCGCCGCCCAATTTCATGTTCGTAGGCATCATCGGCAAGGTGCATCACAACGACATTGCCGTCCTGAAAGAGAAGAACGGCACAGAACTGCTAAACGTACAGTTAGGCGACATCATAGGCGGGCATTATCGCGTCATCAGTATCTCCGAGCGTGAAGTTATAGTCACTGACACGAACCTGCGCAACGTCAAACATAAGCTGCCGTTCACAGGCGACAATTCGCGCACGCCGCAGCAGGGGCGTCCCGTAGTACGGGGCAACGAGGACGAAGACCCGGATGATCCGCAGTATTAAGAAAAGAGCCGGACTCGGCGCAAGTCAGCGGCGCGGCGAGCGCGGCTACACGCTCGTTGCGCTCATGGCGCTGATGACCATCATACTGCTCATGGTTATGGCAGCGGCGCCAAGCGCACGCCATCAATCGCAGCGCGAGCGCGAACAGGAAGCTATCTTCCGTGGCGAAGAGGTGGCCGATGCCATAGCCATTTACCTGCGCCGCTCCGGGCATCTGCCAAGCTCTATGGACGACTTGCTGGAAGGAGTTCCTGTCGGCGTTAAGAAGCTGAAGATTCTACGCGCAGAGGCCGCCGTTGATCCGCTCACAGGTCATGATTGGAAACTTGTAAGACAGACTGACCCGAACTTTCTTGAGTTCGAGCGCGCCGTAGCAACCTACGCCGGAGGCAGACTCCCGAACGCTCACGACCCCGCCGTGCAGGCGCTTCAACAGAGCGTCGCTGCGCAGATGGGAACGATACTCGATCTGGAAACATCCAAGCCGACTTCATGTCACGAAGATACTGATGAAAATGCTACAGGGCCATTTCTTGGTGTCACAAGTCGTAGCGAATGCAGTTCGATCATCGCCTACTACGGTATAGAGCGACACGATCAATGGGTCTTCACACCTCTCTTCAGATGACGCGCGCACGAGAGCGCGCCATAAGAGTAAAAATAAATTTTCAATCTCATACTTCACTCCAAAACAAACTGCGCAATACATCATTAACGGAGTCGCGCTCCGTGCAAATTACGAATTGCTCGCTCACGCATCACACAGAACAGCCTGAGCCGAATGAAAAATTTTTTCAAAAGTTATTGACATCTTAACGCTTTGAGTTTATATACCAACATGTTGTGCGCCGCTTACACTAGGCCACAAGAGAAAATTCAGTACAGCATCTTGTGGTCGCAACCAAAGTAAAAAGGAGCAGCAAAAACTATGGCAACTAAAAAAGGTGGAAAGAAAGCAGCAAAGGGTGGAGCGAAAAAAGGCGGAGCCAAGAAGGGCGGAGCCAAGAAGGGCGGAGCCAAGAAGAGGTAAGTCAACTTCTCCGCATGGCGGAGAAGACTCGCTAGCAACAACAACTTTTCCAGGGCGCACACAAAAAACTTTGGCCTCAGCGGCCTTTAATAAAGGGAACGGCAAGTCTTTCGGAAACGAAGCGAGCCGTTCCTCTTCTTTTTGTTTGCGCGAATGCTTATAGCTTCGCTATAAGAGTTTCAAGTTTAAGGTTTCAATTAACAACGCACATCAAGCTTGAACCCTTCAACTTGAAATTTTTCGAGGAGGATGTTTGTGAGAGGCGAAAGAGATGAGAGGCCGTGGGGTAGCTACGAAGTTTTGGAAGAGAGCGAGGGGTACAAAGTCAAAAGGCTTGAGGTCAAGCCTGGCGCACGCCTGAGCCTTCAGCGCCACTCGCGCCGGGGCGAGCATTGGGTAGTGGTCGCAGGGCTGGCCGACGTTGTATGCGGCGAGCGCGAGCTCCGCCTGCGCGCAGGCGAACACATACACATCCCGCCCGAAACCAACCATCGCCTCGGCAACTCCTCAGACCAGCCTCTCACTTTAATCGAAGTACAACTCGGCGACTACCTCGGCGAAGACGACATCATCCGCCTCGCAGACGATTATAAGAGAGTGATAAGTGATGAGTGATAAGTGATAAGAAAGAGATTTGCTTTTCTCTTATCACTCATCACTCATCACTTATCACTCTCTTATGGTCTGCGTTGCTCTGGTAGAACCTGAGATTCCGCCGAACACCGGGAATGTGGCGCGGCTGTGCGCGGCTACGCGAACGCCGCTGCATGTTGTCGGGGTGACGGGATTTCGTATGGATGATCGCGCGGTGCGTCGCGCGGGGTTGGATTACTGGCCTCATGTGGAGCTTCATCGCCATCGCGACATAGAAGAACTCTGGACAGCGTTGCCCGTAGCGCGTTTCGTTTACCTGACGACGAAGGCCGAGAGATCGTACACAGAATGGCAGTTTGGCATGAACGATTGTCTGGTCTTTGGACGTGAGACGCGGGGGCTTCCCGAAGACTTACTGCGCGCTAACTGGGAAAGATGCATAACGATCCCTATGCTCAACCCGGACGTGCGCAGCCTTAATTTAGCGACTTCGGTCTCCATTGTGCTGTATGAAGCGCTCAGGCAACTTGGCGCTCTGCGTTAGAAGAGAATAGATAAAGTTTCGCTCTTAAGCATTAAAGCGTAATAATGAAAATCGTGCTGGCCGGTATTCGTTCTTCCCGGTTCTACTCTACAACCACAGGTTCTCTAAATCTTCTACAGCCTGGCTTCGATTTCTCCTTTTGCTCTTAAGAAGCCCACGCTCTCGAATAGCTCAACACATCTCTACATGGTAAAATAAGCGGTTTCGTTGAATGCGAAAAATTTCATCCACTTAATCTATAAGAGAGCAATCATGGCTGAAGATAGAAGAGACATACGCAACATAGCAATCATAGCGCACGTTGATCACGGCAAGACCACGCTGGTTGATGCCATGCTCAAACAGTCGGGTACGTTCCGCGAAAACGAGCAGGTCAGAGATCGCGTGATGGATTCGATGGATTTGGAGCGCGAGCGCGGCATCACCATCATGGCTAAGAACACATCCGTTCATTACCGCGATGTGAAGATAAACATTGTGGACACGCCGGGGCACGCGGACTTCGGAGGCGAGGTCGAGCGCGTGCTGAAGATGGTTGACGGCGTAATGCTGCTGGTTGACGCTGCGGAAGGGTGTCTTCCGCAGACTCGCTTCGTGCTCAGAAAAGCTCTGGAAGCGCGCCTGCCTGCCATTGCGGTCGTTAACAAGATTGACCGTCAGGACGCGCGCCCCGCAGAGGTCGTTGACGAAATCTACGAACTGTTCCTTGACCTTGATGCAACGGAAGACCAGATAGAGTTTCCTATTCTCTACGCGGTCTCGCGCGACGGGGTGGCGAAGAAAAATCTTGAGGACGAAAGCCGTAGCTTGCGGCCATTGTTTGACCAGATAGTCGAGACCATCCCTGCGCCGCGAGCGGTGCGCGACGATTCGCTGCAACTGCTCGTAGCGAATCTGGATTACGACTCTTACGTCGGACGCCTGGCTATCGGGCGAATTTTTTCGGGTGAGATTAAGGTCGGGGATACGGTGGCTATTGTCAAACGCGACCGCTCCGTCGAGAAGACGCGCGTCTCGCAACTCTACGCCTTCGAGGGATTGAAGCGGCAATCGGTCGAGAGCGCGCGGATGGGCGAAATAGTTGCGCTCGCCGGTATCGAAGAGATTGAGATAGGCGAGACCATAACGACTGCGGACAACCCGCAGCCGCTTCCCACGATTGCCGTTGACGAGCCTACTATCTCCATGATCTTCAGCGTGAACAATTCAACGTTTGCGGGCACTGAGGGCAAGTTCGTCACGTCTCGTCAGATTAAAGAGCGTCTGGACAGAGAGACGCTTGGCAACGTTGCGATTCGCGT
>DATHJK010000356.1:0-7526 GCA_035316225.1 Pyrinomonadaceae bacterium | reverse complement strand
GGCATAGAGCGATGCACAGCATGGATGTGCGGCATAGAGCATATACGCGAAACCATCCCGTTCCCGCGCATGCTCTACAGATTGACACCGTAGAAAGGCCGTGAATAGTGAATCGTAAATCGTGAATAGACAATAACGAGGTTCGCCTCCTGCTTTTTCTGTTCACGATTTACGATTCACTATTCACGAATTATGACTGATCATCAAGAACCAATCGTCACTATCTTCGGCGGCTCGCGCTGCGGGGAGAATTCTGTCGAATACCAGCAGGCTCATCTTGTGGGTGAACTGCTTGCCAACGCAGGCTACACAATCTGCACGGGCGGGTATCTGGGCGTGATGGAAGGAGCGAGCCGTGGCGCACGCGAGCGAGGTGGGCGCGTACTCGGCATCGTCATGAACCAATTTAAAAAAGAGCCTAATCGCTTCCTCACGGATAAAGTGGCGACAGAGCATTTCTATGAGCGCCTTCAGAATCTGATTACACGCTCTGTGGGCTTCATAGCCATACGCGGCGGAATGGGAACGGTCACGGAAGTCTCGCTCGTATGGAACAAGCTTCAGACTCATGTTATAGAGCCAAGACCGCTTGTTCTTCTTGGCGATTGCTGGCCGCCTGTAGTTGAATCGTGGCGAAAGTGGCTGGATGTTAGAGACGTGGACGCAGCCGTACTTGATTTCGCAAGCACGCCGGAAGAAGCTGTGAAAATCATAATGAGCAAAACGAAAGGTGTAATTTTATGAACTGCCCATCATGCGGAGCCGAGCTTGAGGAGAATGCAAAATTCTGCGGAGGCTGCGGCTACCGTATGGAGCCTGCGGGGATGCCAGCGGGCGCTGCGCAGCCTCAGCCTCCTCCTCCACGGGCTTATAGCTCAGCGCCGCCGCACGGAATAAATATTGACACGGACGCGCGCGGGCAGGGAAGAGGTTATTCCTACGAAATTCTTCATCAACCGGCGTTCTCGCTCGCCCTGATTCAGCTACAGGCAGAGCAATCAATCATGGCTGAAGCTGGCGCAATGGTCTCAATGTCTGCCAACGTGGAGTTGCAATCGCAGATGAAAGGCGGCCTCTTCGGCGCATTGAAGCGCGCGGCTGGAGGCGAATCGGCCTTCGTCTCAACATTCACTGCGCGCGGCGGCCCCGGCGAAGTCACCTTTGCGCCCAGCGCTCCCGGCGACATTGCGGCCATCGAGATGAACAATCAACTCTTCTTCGTTCAATCAAGCTCGTACCTGGCGGGCGATGCGAGCCTTGTCGTTGACACGAAATGGGGAGGCGCTAAATCTTTCTTCGCAGGCGAAGGGCTGTTCGTGCTTCAGGTCACTGGCTCAGGTCTTCTTCTGCTCTCTTCCTATGGCGCGATTCATCGCAAGCGATTGCAGCCGGGCGAGCGCTACGTGGTTGACACAGGACATCTGGTAGCGTGGGAAGGAACGACGCAGTACACTCTGAGAAAAGCCGCGGCGGGATTTTTCCGCAGCATGGTCAGCGGCGAAGGCATCGTCGCTGAGTTCACAGGGCCTGGCGAGATTCTTATACAGACCAGAAATTTGCAGGCTCTGGCGGCAATCCTGAAGCCCTTCTTCCCGACACAATCCGGCAGCGGTGGCGGCGGCTTCAATCTCAATCTGGGCGGTTGATTCGATAGTTTCAGAAAGATTCTTTATGAGCAGTTCTTTCATAGAGCAGCAGTCGCAAATCTTCCATCCCTACAGGCCCGGGACAGGAAAACGGGTCAGCATCCTGGGCGTCCCGCTTGCTTTTGGCAGCGGGATGGCCGGGGTTGATATTGGCCCAGCCGCGCTGCGCGTTGCCAGATTGAACCAGCGCGTAGCCCAACTTGGCTATGAGGTGCGCGATCTTGGAGACATGCGTGTTCCACGCCCTTCGCAGCAGCCCGATTCCGATGAGAGGCTGAAACATCTGAAAGAGATTAGCGCGACATGCGAGAAACTCGCGGTCGAAGTAAAAAATATTTTAGGCGGAGATGAGACGCCTATAATACTCGGTGGAGACCATTCGATTGCAATAGGCTCTATTGCCGGAGTTGCCTCCTATTTTCGTGAGAAAGGCGAGACACTGGGACTCATCTGGTTCGACGCGCACGCCGACATGAACACGCCGGAAACAACGCCATCAGGGAATATTCACGGGATGCCTCTTGCTGCACTGCTGGGTTATGGCGCGCCTGAATTGACAGATGTGGCGGGCTTCGCACCTAAATTAGACCCAAAGCTCTGCGCACACGTTGGCGGGCGGGACATTGATCCGGGCGAGCGCGAGCTTATCAGCCGTCTGGGAATTCGGTTTTTCACTATGCGCGAGATTGACGAGAGAGGGATGAGCGCCTGCATGGACGAAGCCATCGCAATCGCTTCCAGAGCTTCAGCCGGTTACTGCGTTACGCTGGACGTTGATGCTCTTGACCCCGGCGACGCCCCAGGCTCAGGCACAGTCGTTCGCGGCGGGCTTACCTATCGTGAAGCTCATCTGGGGATGGAGAAGATTGCAGAGGCCGGGGGGATGCGCTCGTTCGAGGTTGTTGAGATTAACACGGCGCTGGATGTTAACAACCGCACGGCAGAGCTTGGAGTCGAGCTAATTCTCTCCGCATTAGGTAAGACAATACTTTAACCGCTCTTGCGTAAGTGTATAAATATAACAAGTTACTGCTCAGAGTATAGTAGCCATCACGGTTGGAAGGGAATCTTAGTTGGCTAAGAAAATTCGAGTCGGCGTGATCTTTGGCGGGCGTTCGGGTGAGCATGAGGTCTCTATTCGCTCGGCGCGCTCGGTTATCGAAGCAATTGATCGTCAGAAATACGAGGTCGTGCCTATTGGAATCGGCAAAGACGGGCGCTGGCTTTCACCATCCGAAGCCGCTGCCCTGTTGCCCGGCGAGACTTCCAGAAAACTTTCGCCAGCCCTCACACAATCAAAACCAGAAGATATAGCATTGATCGGCGACCCTTCTCACAGCGGTCTGATTAAGCTGAACAGCCATAGCACTCCGGCAGAAAGTCTGGACGTGGTTTTCCCCGTTCTGCACGGCACTTACGGCGAGGACGGAACTATTCAAGGTCTTTTCGAGATGGCAGGCGTAGCTTACGCTGGATGCGGAGTTCTGGCCTCGGCCTGCGGCATGGATAAGGTTGTGATGAAATCCCTGTTCCGCGACGCAGGGTTACCCATCTGCAACTACACTTGGTTTCTACGCGAACACTGGGACAAAGACCGTGAGAAGATTCTGCGAAAGGTGACTAAGGATACAGGTTTCCCATGCTTCGTGAAGCCCGCCAACCTGGGTTCGTCCGTCGGAATCTCCAGAGCCGATAACAGACGCGATCTGATTGAATCTATCAATCTGGCTGCGCGCTACGACCGCAAGATTATTGTGGAGGAAGCGCTGGACGTGCGAGAGATAGAATGCGCTGTGCTTGGGAATGTGGAGGTTCAGGCGAGTCTTCCGGGTGAGTACGTAGTGATGGAAAAGTCTGCTGCGTTTCTTGACTACACAGAGAAATATTCCTCAACGGGTCATGTGAAATTTATTGTCCCGGCAAAAATATCCAGAGCGCTCATAAAGCGTATTCAAAAGCTGGCGGTCAAAGCGTTTCAGGCTGTGGACGGCTCCGGCCTCGCTCGTGTTGATTTCTTCCTGCGGCGTGATAACGGCGAGCTTTTACTGAACGAGCTTAACACCCTTCCGGGCCTTACAGATGTTTCAGGTTACCCGCAAATGTGGGAAGCTTCCGGGCTACCTTTTCCAAAGGTGATTGACCGTCTCATAGAGCTTGCCTTCGAGCGTCACAGAGAAAAATCCCGAAACGAAACAAGTATCTGAAAGGCAAGGGCGGAAGGATCAGAGTGTAGCTACTCGGGTTGAATAGCTATTCAGCTTTGGGTCAACTTAAAATCAGAGCGCCGGTAAATACTGGCTGAGAATCTCAAAACTGACACGCCACCAGCTATTCTCTCATCCTTCCTGCTTCATCCTTGCCTTTGAGCGCGGTATCCTTTGCGCGTGCGCGCCTTTAATTCCGGTCTGGTGAGCTTGATATTAATCGCGCGCCAGCGTCCGTCGTGTGTTCGATTCGTAGGCTCGTAAGCGATGGTGTATTGATTGCCAAGCTCTTCGAGTATGCCGGAAAATGCCTCGCGCATAGCCAGTCCGCCGGGCGCGTCAACATAAATCCCTCCGCTCTTCTCTGCGAATGTCCTGAGAGCGTTTGTCGCCATGTGTCCCTCTCTTGAGTTCCTGTCTTCAATATCGGCCATGTTGACTGTGTAGATAGTAGCGTTTGCTGTGAGGGCAGCGGCAAGAGCGCGGTCTTGCGTAGCGGCGCTATGATTATCAGCGCCATCGGAAATAACCAAAATCGCTCTGCGCTTCTCCGGGCGCTTTGCAAGTTCCTGCGAGGCGCGCATAACCGCGTCGTTCAGAGATGTCACGCCTTGTGCGCGAACGCTGAAACCTCTGTAGACAAGATCATGGCTGGGAGAAAAGTCCTGTATGAGTTGAACTTTTGAGTCGAAATTGTAGACTGCGGCGACATCTTCACTCCTCAAGCCCTCCAGAAAATGGATCGCAGCCGCACGCGCAAGCGTCATACGCTGCTCCATGCTGCCGGAAGTGTCAAGCAGCACTACGGCAGCAAAAGGCGTCTCCTCCGCGCTAAAACTTGAGATGGTCTGCTCGCGAGCGTCCTCGAACACATTAAAGTCAGATTTTTTCAGGTGATGAACGTATCTGCCTTCGCTGTTAACAACCGTCACGTTGAGTACAACAAGGTCTGTGCTCACTCGAACGACATCATCGTCCTGCGGCGTCTGCGCGCTTAATGGAAAGGGAAGTGAAATGATGAAGAGTACGTAGAGAAGAAATATTGATTTCAGGATGAGACGGAGCAGGCGGTGCTGGTTCTTCATGATTTATCTTTGTTAATGATTAAGCTCTCGCACGCGGCGAATGATGTCAAGGAGTTTGTTGGAACTGTCAATCACGTCGGCGGAAACAACCTGGCGCGGCGTTTTTTCAACGGTCTTTCTAATCTCCTCCGAAAGCTCTGCGACCCGGTTTATGGCCGTTTCCAATTGAGTCGGTATCTCATGCTCTGCCTCGTCAACGTTTGAGCCTCCGGCCTCGCTCAATATTTTGCGAGCCAACTTCTCAAGGCGATCAAGCTTCTTCAGATCGGCCAGACTCAGAGTTCTGTTGTGCAAGAAAGATTGACGAAGCTCGGTGCCTAGCTGCGCGGCCTCGCGCGCTCGCTGAAGATTATCGCGCCGCTCTCTCTGCAAAATCTCAATCTCTTGCCTGTCCCTCATCTCCATTTCGGGCGTGCCCAGACGCATATCCTCACGTGAGGGACGAGGCCCATTGGTCGTAGCATCGGTTGGAGGTAAAGGGGCAGTTGATTGCGCTTGCGCGGCTGTCAGTGAAAGTAGAAGTAGAAGAATGAGAAGACTCAATTTCAGAAAAGCCATCTGCTCCCCCGGCCCAAATAAATATAGAAAGAGACCTTTGATACAGGCTTCAGAATATACTAAATCAACGGAATTGCTGACGACAAGCTTTCGTCATCGTTTGCAGTCAGACGGCAAAAGTTCAAGACGGGTTGTCTTTCAGTTTACTTGAACTGCTAAGCGATTCAATACTTGAATGTGGATGTCTTAAAGCTTTAGTTGGGATTAGCAGTGCAATCTGCTGTTGGTTGCGACGGCGACACATTACATTCGATCCACATCGCTCAAGTCTTTATCCAAAGCTCTTTAATGTTTCACTTCAAGTGAAGTCGCCGTGCCGACTTGTGAAGTTATTTCTTAAGGTGGCAGTCTTCACCCCTTTGAGCTTTGAAAAATTAGTGGCGACCGGTTATTCGATTCAGGGAACGTGCGAAGGATTATCCGGTGTGTTGATGAATTCCTCGCCGTGCCTGGGCGAAGGCTTTACTATGACGATTGTGTTTGATTGCTGTATACGTTCTGGAGGGCGTGGCGTTCCTGGCAGAGTACGAAAAGCGAGCGAAGACGATTGAGAGCCGCTTCTCAGTTTCAGAATTTTCGCCCCGCTGTAGCTGTGCGAATCCAGCCCCAACGAATAATCGCCCTGCTGTCCCGGAGCAAGATCGTCGGGTACAACTTGAACTGTATGAATTTCTGAACCTGCGCCTGTCCTTCGCCTCAACTCCAATTCAATGGAGAGATCGGCCAGTTGCTCTTGAGAGATGTTTCGCACCGAGCCGCTTATAATGGCCTGAGACCCCTTCAGCAATGCTTCGTTTTCAATGACTTCAGCTTTGGGAGGAGATTGGGCGGGCCGCTCCTGACTTTGCTGTGTTGCTCGAACTTCGGCTTGATGTCTTTTGCGCAAATACAGGTAGCCGGAAAGAAGGGCAGTAGTGATGAAGAGAGCCGCGATGAGGGAAAGAATCAACGCGACGGGAGACCTTTTTCGATCTAACGCAAGGTTTTCAAAATCAGACATCGAATTACTTTGACAAAGGTTTTGGATTTCGGAGTTAAACTAGAAGATGAAGCCTCAGTTCCTAAAATGTTGAGCTATAGCAGTATAGTATCTCAAATCTCAGGGCGTGGTTTGCTGTGGCGCTCCTCCAGTCAGCGCTTCAATCAGTGCGCTGAGGAACTCTTGCTCTGCGGTTCCGGTGCTTTGAAGCGTAACCCACTCTGCGCCGGATGCCCCATTGGTGCGGCCTTCGACTTTAGCGTTTACGGTCACGTTAGCGTTCATCCCGTCAATAGGCTGAACCTCTACGGTTAGAGTATAGCGACCGCGCGTCCACCCGCGCCCGCTTGAGTCTGGTACGCCAGCGTAGTGGCTTAATTCAGATTCGGTAACGACCATCCCCTTGATGAATGTGTAAGGCTGGCTAACAAAGATGCCATCGCTCGGCCTTGAAGCAGCGTCATCCAGGACAAGCTTGCGATCACGCATCACCGTTTCAATGGCCTGTATGATCTGGTCGCGTCGCGCCGTGAATCTGTACGGGTTGGGAAGAAGGGTCCGGGCAGGCGTGCGCCCTCTACCGAAATCGAAGCCGCGACCCGTCCCTGTATTAGTCGTGGTGCCGTTGACGCCTGCGGCGCGGTCAGTCCCGGCGTTGTTTTCAATCTGCTCGCTCTGATGATCCACTCCCTTAGCTTGAGCAAATGCGCTCGCCGCCGAGAGTAATAACGTACAAACGATTATGGCTACTTTCTTCATAAACAACCCCTTTGGCAGACTGGCACCAGGATTTCAAACTTACGGGGAGATACAGGCTGAGAATAAAGCAAGGGTGATGTAAATTCAAGCAGATGAAGTTAGCTACTGCTAAAACTCGTCACATAAATAGCTGCTGCGCATTGTTGTGTTAACGCTTATGCAGCCTTCCGGGTAGCACCGGATTATTTATGAGATGGGTTACACAAGTAGCTGAGAAGTTGGAAAGAAATATTTCCCAATCACTTCAATTACTATTTTGTGCTGCCTCGGCATTCGAATTGTTACTGTTAATATT
>DATHJK010000355.1:0-2975 GCA_035316225.1 Pyrinomonadaceae bacterium | reverse complement strand
CATTCTTTCGTCCACAGCCTGCTCATTAGTCCCGACAATCAAATAGATTTGAGCATTCATGTTCACGCTGCTCTCGCGCCTCTGCTGCTGCTGCCCTTGCGCAGGCTGCGTCTGCTGAGCATGTGCCGGGAGAGTGAATGTCAAAGCGCAAAAGGCTGCGAGCAATAGAGACACGAAGAGCCTTTTGAAACGAAATGGTGGCATGACTTTTCTCCTTCTGCGGAAATTTCGTGCGCGTCTGAAATTCTTGCCGCGCTCTCTCGATGCTGACACGCAGAGTTTGAATGAAAGTTCCTACAAGATGAGAGAAGTTTTAATAAGGAACGGTCAAGCTCCTTACCGAAGCTCTCCTTTGACTAAAAAAATAGCCTTCTCAGCAAGAGATGATTAACTCGAATCGCGCGCCCGTTCCGTTGGTTGAGTTTGAAAGGCGCGCGCGTCCGCCTATCTCTTCCATACGCTTTCGCACGATGGCGAGTCCCAGACCTGTGCCGCGCTGCTTGGTGGTGAAGAACGGCTCCCATATCTTCTGTCGCGCCGCTGCGGGCACGCCCGGCCCTGAATCTGTAACCGAGATGCAGATGGCCTCACCTTCTTTCGCGGCCTCGATTCTCACTCGTCCTCCTCTGGGCGTGGCCTGCGTCGCGTTGATAAGAAGATTAGAGAGCGCGTCGCGCACAGCAGCGGCGCTCGCTCCGTTCAATTCCGCATCAACGTGGCCTGCGATTTCGAGTGAGACGTTTCGTGTCCTTGCCTCCGGGCGGAAAAGTTCGACGACGGCCTGAATCAGATCATCAACCTTTGAAGGAGTGCCCGGCGGAGGCGAGTGTCTTGCGAAACTCAAAAGCTGTGTGACGCTGCGACTAAGGCGCTCCGTCTCGCCAATGATGAGGCCCAAGTCGCGGCTGTACTCGCCCACCAGTTTTTCATCTTCGCTCATCACCTGCGCTATCGATTTTATAGCCGAGAGCGGATTCTTCACTTCATGCGCAACTGTCGCGGCCATACGCCCCAACGCTGCCAGCCTTTCGCCCTGAGCAACGCGCTGTTCGAGCTTCACGTTTTTCTCAACTAACATGCAATCCTCAATCGCAATTGCCAGTTGCCCTGCGAGAACTTCCAAAACTGCGCGTACATCATCGGTCAGGGCGTCCTGAGAGCCTTTAACTAACATCACTCCGAAAAGCTCATTCTCGCGCCTGAGAGGAAACGCCAGATCGCATCCGAACTCGCTCAAGACCATTGAATCCTCTATTACGCTCAAGCCGCTTCCTCGCGCGAGTCTCAGAGCACTTTCGGTCTGAATCGCAAGCCCTTCATCATGCTGCTCCCCGTCGAACTCGATTTCACCTTGAGCCGATTCGCTTTCCATTGAATCGAATGAGCGAGGAATTATTCTCACGCTGCCGAGGCCAAGAGTTTCGGCTGTACGCTCTTCAGCGAAACGCAGAAGTTCCGGCAGATCCCTGTAGCGCCCTGCGAGCGAGCCTATGCGAGCGACCACTTCGCGGTAGAGCGATGCCTCCTGCTCGAAGAGTTTCCGAAACCTGTTCTCAAGCCACCTGCGGAATGGCGCAGCCGAAAGCACAAGGCCGAGAATCAACAGCGCTTCGACTGCACCGGCGCGCAGGCCGTATCGAGCGGTCACCCATTCGGCGAACGTGCGTATGCCGTAAAGATATATCGCCAGCACGACAGCGGCGAACGATGCGATTATCAGGCTCTCCTTGATAATCAACTCAAGATAGCGATAGCGATAGATGTAATAAGCTATAACAGCCGACGGCAACAGCGAGCCAAGATTCGTTATAGTCTTTAAGTAGAAGCCGTAGATTGTTCCTTCGCCCAGATGAAAGCCATAGGCGGCAAGAACCATCGCAGCTATCGCCAGAAGCGATGCGGCTACTACAGTCATCCAGCGTCGCTCGCTAGGTGACGCCGACCGCCTTGCGATGAGAATGTCGGTTACGGCCACAAACGCAAGCACGTATGAAGCCCAGACGGCAAAAGGCAGAACGTAACGCGACACTTTCACGAAAAGCGGAGCGTAATCTCCCTGCCAGACGAGCGGCACGACTATGACCAGAAAGATGGCCGGGATATATGAGAAATAGACGCGGAAGCGCTCATTCAGTTTCAACGGGCGCGAGTTGGCCGCAGCCCATAGATAAAGATGCAGGTGCAGAAGGAGCGAATAGGAGAGCGTTATGCTCATGACCGCAATCGTATCGGCAATTCGGAGCAAGTCGCTCCATCTCTCTCTGTCCAGACCCAGTACGGTGTGAAGCGTGATGAAAAGATTGCTGGTGTGCCAGAGTCCGAAGCCTAGGGTCAGGGCAAGCAGCACTCGCTCGACGCGATTAAGCCCGCGCCTGCGACGCCAAAGCAGCGCTCCCATCCACAGATGAAGCGCAGCGCCCGTGCTGTAGCCAATCAATTGTATAGCTTCCAGAAGCGACATTTATCCTCGGAAAGTGTAAGAGCCGGAATCAAGCAGCAAGAATACTGCTTTCATCCGGCTCAATGCCACTCGCGTGCCGCAGAGAAATGGAAAGTGGTAACGCGAAGATGTCAGGAGCAAGCCCGTATCTTCGTTAAAGCATTTATCCGACCTTCTCCTTCGCGCCTTATCTTAAACGATTCAGGGCTGCGCGCTGGACGAAGCGCTGGGCTGTTGTTGAAGTATCAGAGTGATTTCAGTACGACGATTGCGCTGGCGGCCAGCGAGCGTGGCATTTGAAGAGAGCGGGTTGCCGCCGCCCTGCCCTGTCGCCTGAATGCGCCCGTTGTCAACACCGGCTGACACAAGCCTTTCTGCAATCGCCTGTGCGCGATCCTGCGTCAGCTTCTGCAAGTCGTTCTGGTCTCCGCGATTGTCTGTAAAAGATTCAATCACTATCTGGTAGTCTGGATTATTGGCTAAGAGCGCGGCTAAAGGTTCTAGTTTGGCGGTGGCTGCGGGCGTCAGGTCGCTG